>CBDVDO010000114.1:0-5637 GCA_965372765.1 uncultured Anaerolineales bacterium | reverse complement strand
TGGACAAGACCGGTCATCGTCCTGCTCCCAAACCCGCTGCGAGATCACCGCGCCGGGAGCCTTCCTATCAGCCGCTTTCCGCACAGGGAAGAGAGGGTGGTAATATAAAACAGCTGCTGTAATAGTTGTTTATTGGGGGAAGCGCGATCAGAAAATAGAAAAACCGCTGGTTTTTACCAGCGGTTTTTTGTCGGGATGGTGGGATTTGAACCCACGACCTCGCCGACCCGAACGGCGCGCGCTAGCCGGGCTGCGCCACATCCCGATGCCGCGAAATTATAACCCAGCTTGAAGGGATTATCAAGCGGAGATTGAATTATTCAGGACTCCCAACGATAGGCGGGGTATTCTGATTCAGGTTTTTTAAATAGCAGGCCTAGAAGGACACCGCTGACAAAACCGCCGATATGAGCCCAGAATGCAACACCACCTATTGATGGGTCACCAAGGGAAAGCATAACCTGGAATAATTGGAATAAAAACCAACCTCCTAAGACGATGCTGGCAGGGAGCATGGTCATTCTCAGCCAGAATCCAAGGGGTATCAGGGTTAAAACTTTTTGCTTGGGGTAAAGTACCAGGTAGGCACCCAGAACCGCTGCGATTGCACCGCTTGCGCCTACTGTTGGAATTTGAGAACCAGGGGCAGATATGATGTGGGCAATGGAAGCGACTGTGCCGCCGAGGATATAAAAGATCAAGTAGCGTACACTTCCCAGCCGATCTTCCACATTATCACCGAAAATCCATAAGTACAGCATATTTCCGCCAAGATGGGCGAAACCTGCGTGCATGAACATACTGGTAAATATATTGAAGATTCCATCTAATGAGAGGGTGGTGACCTCAGCCGGAATGAGTGCAAACTGGTAGATGAACTGCTCGTTCGATGAGCCCAGCATGGTTTGAAATGCAAAAACGATAATATTCAAGGCAATTAACGAATAGGTGATTATGGGGACACTGTGGGTGGGATTTTCATCTCGGATTGGGATCATGGGGGTTATCCTGTTGTAGACTGGGAAGAATTATCGATACGAATAATTTTCAGAAAGTGCAAGTGAACTGGTAAGATTTTACCATACGGAAATACCGCGATTTTTTTTGAGCCTTTACCGGGATGGTTCTTGAGATTTCCCACTGGCCTGGTGATCCCCGGCAGAGTATACGTGCCTTGACATCCTTTCAGGCTTTGGTACACTACCTTCAATATGTTTAGTATAGCTGACTCCAAAGCGCCCGTCCCTAGCATCCGGAATAATCCCTAAGCGGTTTTCGGTCAATTGGAGTTTCGAAAATATTGTATTGATAGTAACTCTCCGGACTGAAATACCGGAGTTTTTTTATACTGATATTATCTAATAGAATGAAGTTTGAGGAGATACCTTATGCGAATGTCCAGCCTGTTGAGTCAAACACTCCGGGAAGCCCCTTCTGATGCGGAAATTGCCAGCCACCAACTGTTGATCCGGGCAGGATATATCCGACAGCTGGCTGCTGGCATATTTACTGCCATGCCGTTGGCAAAACGGTCTCTGACCAAGATTGAAAACATTATGCGGGATGAAATGGATAAAATCGATGGTCAGGAGATGTCTATGCCGGTAGTTCATCCGGCAGAGATCTGGAAGGCAACCGGAAGATGGGGACAAGTTGGTCCTGAGATGGGACGTTTCCAGGATCGGAATGGCCGGGATATGGTTCTGGCTATGACCCATGAAGAGGCAGTGGTGGATATTATTAAGGATGAAATTCAGTCCTACCGCCAACTTCCAATGATGATTTATCATATCCAGACCAAATGGCGGGATGATCCCCGTCCAAGAGCTGGATTGATTCGTGTCAGGGAATTTACCATGAAGGACAGTTACAGCTTGGACCGGGATTGGGCGGGGTTGGATATTCAATATGCCAACCACTACCGGGCATATTTTAATATTTTCGGACGCTGTAAACTTCCAGTAATTGCGGTTGAGTCAGATGTAGGTATGATGGGTGGAAACATGGCCCATGAATATATGTATTTGACGCCAGTAGGTGAAGATACCCTGCTGATATGCGATGAGTGTGGTTATTCTGCCAACCGGCAGATTGCAGAGCTGCAAAAGCAGAAAGCTGCGGAAGAAAAGCCGGCTAAACTAAAGAAAGTTGCCACACCAGATGCAAAAACAATAATTGACCTGGCAGAGTTATTAGAGGTACCAGAGCACAAGACAGCTAAAGCAGTGTTCATGATGGCGGATATTGAGGAGCAGGAAGGCGAAAAAGAGATATTGGTCTTTGCTATAGTAAGAGGGGACATGGACTTGAATGAGACCAAATTACTAAACGCAGTAGGAGCCAAGGGGCTTAGACCTGCTGAAGAATCCGAGATTGTGGCCTCAGGCGCTGTCCCAGGATATGCTTCACCCGTAGGTCTGAAGAATATTATGGTAGTCGTGGACGATTTGATACCTGAATCTCCCAATCTGGTTGCTGGTGCGAATGAAGAAGGCTTTCACTTTATGAACGTAAACTACGGACGTGATTTTGTCGCGGATGTGGTAGCTGATATTGTTGCCGCCAGAGATGGAGATGCCTGTCCTAAATGCGGCTCGCCCATGAACGCGCTCAGGGGTGTAGAAGTAGGAAATATTTTTAAACTGGGTACCTGGTATAGCGAGGCAGTTGGAGCAACTTTTCAGGATGCTGAAGGCAAGGAAAAGCCGGTTGTATTGGGTTCGTACGGGATCGGAAGCGGTCGTTTGCTGGCATCCGTCGCTGAAGAATACAACGATAAATACGGTTTAATAATGCCCATTACCATAGCTCCTTACGAGGTTCACCTGGTCGAGTTGGTTGGGGGCAAAGGGGATAGCGAAAAGGTTCACCTTGCTGCTGAAAAATTGTATCAGGATCTGCTGCAGGAGGGAGTTGAAGTGCTCTTTGATGACCGGGATGAAAGCCCGGGGGTGAAATTTAACGATGCAGATCTGATCGGTATCCCGCTGAGATTAACAGTGGGCCATAGGGCATTACAGGAAGGCGGCATAGAAACAAAAATCAGGCATGAGTCTGAGAAAAAGGTAATTCCCTTGGACAAAGCTGTTGAAATGGTAAAGGAAACCATCCAGGATTTATATGCTGATGTGGAGGGGAATCTGGATACCGTTGAATTTGAATAACCACTATCTGGTTTATGGTTACGGATAAACAAAAAGCACCCCGAGTATTTCGCCGGGGTGCTTTTTTGATATTCAACAATCCATAACACCTGCAGATTTCGAAGCGTACTTTTTAACTAGCCGCCCATCTTAAAGAAACTGGTTAACTTCATTGCCAGATTCAAATCCCCGGCAAGCTGCAGCTTTCCGTCCATAAATCCCTTCATGCCATCTTCTTTACCCAGCAGGACATCCCGGAAATAAATGCCATCAGCGGTCATGGTCATGACGGGATCCTCTGCCACTCCCTCACTTACAGAGCATTTATCATCTTTGATATTGATGATAAAGTCACCACCCTCATCACCGGTGAGGTGATACTGAACTATTGCTTCCAGGCCAGCAGCTTTCTCCGGTATGAAAGCTTTTTCATGATTAAACACTAGCTCTTTTACAGTGTACTCAGTCATTCTTCTCTCCTTTTATGAACCATTTTATTAGTTTAGGTTCTGGAATATTGCAGCTGCCCCCATACCGCCGCCGATGCACATAGTCACCAGACCAAATTCCAGATCACGTTTTTTCAGTTCGTGGATCATCTGGACGGATAATTTTGCTCCCGTGCAGCCTAGTGGGTGCCCTAACGCAATAGCCCCACCGTTCACATTGGTTATTTCTTCATTTAATCCCAATTCCCTGATAACCGCCAATCCCTGAGCGGCGAAGGCTTCATTTAATTCAATTAACTGGATGTCATCAAGCGTTAAGCCGCTGAGTTCGAATACCCTGGGAACCGCGTTGATTGGACCCAATCCCATGACTTCTGGAGCTACACCGCCAGCAGCGAAGGAAACAAAACGGGCTAGTGGTTTTAATCCAAGAGATTCAGCTTTCGCCCGCGACATTATTATCACTCCTGCGGCACCATCTGACATCTGGGATGAATTGCCTGCAGTGACTGTACCATCCAGCTTAAACGCAGGCCTGAGTTTGCCCAGGGCTTCCAGACTGGTATCTGCCCGCGGGCCCTCATCCCGGTTAAACAGGATTTCTTTTACTCCATCCGGTGATTCGATTTCCACCGCTAGGGGGACAATTTCGGAATCAAATCGACCGGATTCGACAGCCTTGACAGCTTTCTGATTACTTAGCAGGGCAAATTCATCCTGCATTTCCCGGCTAATTTGATATTGAACAGATACGTTCTCCGCAGTAATGCCCATACTGGTATATGCTTCCGGGTATTCGTCTGCCAGGGTTGCATCCGGACTGAATTTGTATCCTGTCATGGGTACCATGCTCATGGATTCAACTCCCCCGGCGATCGCGGATTCCATGTAACCGGCAATGATACCTTGGGCCGCATGCGCAATACTCTGTACCCCGGAGGAACAGAAGCGGTTAATCGTTTCAGCCGGGATTTCCACCGGGAGACCTGCCCGGAAACCAATCAGGCGGGCGATGTTCATGCCTTGTTCCCCTTCGGGGAAAGCGCATCCTAAAATCAGATCATTCAGTTCCATTGGATCCAGATCATTAGCTCTCTTTAGCAAATCCTTAATTACAGCCGCAGCCATTGTTTCCGGTCGGACTGTTTTCAGGGTTCCGCGTTTGGCTTTCCCTATAGCAGTTCTCGCTGCTGCCACAATCACTGGATCATGTTTCGAGTCAAGTGTTGATATCATCTAAATCTCCTTACCATCAATTCGGGAGTGGAGCAAAAACCGGATCGGATCATGTTTTTGAGTTATTTCCCGTTAATTTCGAAGGACTTTCCCTTTTTGAAGCAGGTGCCACATTCTCTCCTGGGTTTTCTTTTCACCGCATAAAGAGAGGAAAGCCTCCCTTTCCAGGTCTAGGAAATATTGTTCATCCACCCAGGCTTGTTGGGAAATGTTGCCGCCGGTCATGACAAAGATCAGTTTGCTCCCGATCACTGCTTCAAAATCGGTGATAAAACCGCCTTCCTTGAAATTGTGCAATCCTATTTTTAAACCGGAGAGGGCATCCCTGCCGGCAGCGAAGATTTTTTCAGGCGCTGGTGGGGTGTATCCTGATTCAGCCATGTGCAGCACTTCGCGCTTGGCTTCAGCAAGCAGATGATCGCGATTGATCACGATCCTATCCGCAGGACTCAGGATTCCCATCTCCTGGGCCTCGAAGGCGCTTTTTGCGACGGCTCCCTGCCCAACCTGTTCAAATACTCGCTGAAGGTATGGAAATACGACTGCGTCTTTAGTCTGCATCGGAGGATTGACAACCCTGCGGACCATTTCTTTTGTCCCGCCCCCAGCCGGTATCACTCCAGCGCCAACTTCCACCAGGCCTGTGTACAACTCAGCTGCTGCCACTACCCGGTTGCCATGCATTGTGATTTCAGCGCCTCCACCCAAAGCCAATCCAGCTGGCGCAACGACTACAGGTTTGGGGAAATACCTCATTCTCATGTTTACATCTTGCAGCTTGCGGACAATTAGATCCAGCTGGTCCCACA
>CBDVDO010000113.1:0-5638 GCA_965372765.1 uncultured Anaerolineales bacterium | reverse complement strand
ACATGTGGAAGACTCAATTTTATCTCCAATCTGTCCCTAGAAAATTATTAGTTAGCTGTTCAGGATAGTGAGATCTATGAAGAATTCAAATCAAATCACAAAGCATCGAGGGGAAGAGGGGCAAGTACTGGCGTTTTTGGCAGTTGTTCTGGTTGTCTTGTTAGGTTTTGCTGCCTTAGCACTCGATGGCGGCATGTTGTTTTCTGACAGAAGAGACGCTCAAAACGCTGCTGATTCAGCTTCGCTGGCAGGGGGAAGTGCGGCAGCTTATTATATGCGGGCTAATAATGTTAATTACAATGCTTTTATTTGTGGAACTAGCGGGACGTTATTTACCGAAGCGGCAGCTGAAATCGAGGCTATTAATCGGGCAGCGGTTAACGATTATGTTATTGATAACGATTTAAGCGACAAGCATGGGGTTAGCGTAAACTGTGCTATTGTTGATATGGGCAGCTATAGGGATAAATATTTTGATGTCACCACCAAAATCACCAGGGACACTAACACCAACTTTGCCCAATTGATTTATGACGGTCCGTTGCGAAATGAGGTTGAAGCAGTTACCCGGGTTTATCCTCCAGCTCCGCTGGCATTCGGAAAAGCTATCATTGCTCTTAATGAAAGCGCTTGCTCTGGAAACAGTAACGGAGTTATTTTCTCGGGCACCAGTAATACTACCGTTACTGGCGGCGGTGTATGGTCCAACGGTTGTTTAACCGGGAATGGAACAAGTTTTAATGTCACGGTTAATTATGGGGGAGTGGGTTTTGCGGGTTCTTCAACTGGCACTTTAACCAACATCAACCCTGCCCCCGCATATATACCTGGTACATTGCCAGACCACTCCACAATTGTAGGCGAACCGGATTGCTCCGGGCTGCCAAACCGGACAGTACCAAACAGCGGTGATGCAACCCTTGACCCAGGGATTTATAGCAAGATCAGTTGGACTGGTAGTGCTTTAACTTTAAATCCTGGGTTGTATTGCATAACCAATTCTCAAGGTATAAATATTAATGGAGGGGAAGTTCAAGGGGACGGTGTTACAATTTTCCTCTTAGCTGGTGGAGTAACAGTCAGCGGAAATGTCTCCCCGATTGACCTTCGAGCTCCAGAAGAAAGCCCGGATCCTTCTCCCGCTGTTCCTGGAATTTTGTTCTACTTAGCCAACGGTAATTCAAGCACGATTAGCATAACTGGGAACAGCACATCTTTTTACCTGGGTACAGTGTACGCACCAGATGGTGATCTATTTTTCTCAGGCACTTCTGGAACAAATCCAACATTTAATACACAATTGATCGGATATAACGTTGAGGTGAGTGGGGGTGCAACAATTGATATTAACTTCAACGATGATGAAAATTATGAGAACCCTCCCTACCTGGATATGCAGAAATAAGTAAATATATCAATGGATATGAAAAGTCCCTGCCTGATTAATATCAGGCAGGGACTTTTTTTTGTTTTTAGGAACCGTGGAAAGCTTACGCCGGAGTCCTTTTGAACCAGGTTTTCCACTCTTTATTCTCCCATACTACCAGGATCGGAGCTGCATTAAAGATGGATGAATAAGTCCCGGAGAAGACTCCAATCAGCAAGATTACTACAAAATGACGGATGGTGCTGCCTCCAAATAATACCAGGGCAAGAAGAGTAAGCATCACAGTTAATTGGGTGTTTATTGAACGATCCAGTGTCTGGACGATAGAGTGATTAACAAGTGTTTCATAATCCAACTGGCGGTGGATTCGTTCATTTTCCCGGATACGGTCAAAAACAACAATGGAATCGTGGACTGAAAATCCAATCACAGTAAGCAGCGCGGTCAAGAATAACGCATCCGCTTCCCAGCCCAGGAAATGACCCAGAATAGACTCCACTCCCAGCACCAGGATCACGTCATGGAGCATAGCTATAATGGCAGCTACCCCGTAGCGGAAGGCATGATTCACTCCTCTGAAAGCGTAAGTAATATATGCCAGAATTCCCAGAGCAGCTAGACCTACTGCGCCAGCGGCTCGTTGAGCAACCTCTTTCCCGATTGAAGGTCCAACACTCTCGAATCTGTCCAATACAACATCTGAATTGAAACGAGATTCAATTTCTGCCAGGACTAATACCTCAGCACCCTCACTCATTGTTTTTGTTCTGATGATTAACTTATCGTCACCGGCTGTCTGTACCTTGGCATCGGGGAAGCCAAACTCGATTAAAATTTCGCGAACTTCCTCGGAAGGGGGCAGGGCGCTTTCAAACATGATTTCGAGCAAACTCCCACCTGTAAAGTCAATCCCGGCTGGTAAACCCCAAACCAGCATCGCTGCAATACCGGGCAGGATGACGATCAGGGAAATTAAAAAATATGTATAACGGTGTTTTACAATATTTAACATGGCTTCCTTATTAAACTCCAAACCATTCTGGTCGATCCGCAGCTTTGATATTATCCAGCATAAGGTGCAGGAAAGTTCGTGTTGCAGTAACAGCTGTAAACAAGCTGACCAGAACACCGATTGCCAGGGTCAGCGAAAATCCTTTTACGATGCTGGCGCCGTAAGTACTGCCGAACCAGAATAGGATCGCTGAAGTAATTAACGTTGATAAATTTGAATCCCGAATGGAGGGCCAGGCTCGTTCCCAACCGAGAGATATTGCCTGTTGAATTGTTCGGCCTTTGCGTAATTCTTCTTTCATCCTTTCGAAAATTAACACGTTTGCATCAACCGCAACACCAAAAGTGAGAATAAATCCTGCGATGCCGGGTAGAGTCAGGGTTACTGGAATCCAACGATAGATAGCGAAAGTTAGCAGTGCATACATCAACAAGGCAAGATCAGCAATGAGCCCTGGAAGGCGGTAGTAGAGAGCCATAAATACCATCACAGTAACCATACCAATGAGCCCTGCTACCAGGCTTTTCTTAAGCGAGTCTTCTCCCAACGTTGGTCCGATTGTTTGTGTTTGAACCACTTTTAATGGAATAGGCAGGGATCCATAGCGCAGCTGAATTGCTAACTCATTAGCGCTATCAATTGTAAAATTTCCGCTGATTGATCCTTGTCCGCCTGTAATTGCATCATCTATCCTGGGTGTGGAAATTACTTCTTTATCCAACACTATCGCCAACATACTTCCAATGTTAGCAGCAGTAAATTCGCCGAAGATTATGGATCCTTCTGGGGTCAATTCAAAAATGACCCGGGGGCTGCCGAGCGCATCAGTTGTGACACCAACCTGTTTGATAGATGCCCCGGTAATCACAGTGTGAAACACTGGATCGTTGGGACTAGAAGTGGAGAGATCTTCACTATTGCTTGAAGTTTGATAATCTGTTTTTATTTTGGTATTGTATAAAAGGGATGCTTCCTGAACTGAAAGATCCCCAAAATCAACAAATTCCAGGAGTGCTGTTTCCTTGATAGTTGATAGTGCATGTTCAGGATCATGCTCCCCCGGCAGCTCTACTAGAATACGGCGGTCTCCAGCGATTTGCACAATAGCTTCACTGACTCCCAAACCGTTAACCCGGTCTTCAATTATCCCTCGGGCTGTTTGCATGTTTTCTTGGGAGATCTCAGCATCTTCGGGTAAATCGGCCTCGAGTAATGCTTGTACACCGCCTACTAAGTCCAATCCCAGTTGAGTATTTATCTCTTTGTGATAATCACCAAGGTGAATTCCAGGATGGTTAGGGAGGTTGATATAAATAGATAAGGCAAGAAGGATGAGGATTGGAAAAATCCAACGTTGATTGCTTTTCATATGTTTGGGACTACCTCATGTTCCTACAGCAGATAGTTGTACCTGACAAAATAATATCAGCTACGGATATCGTAAGCTGACTAAAAAATTATACTCCTGATTGGAAGGATTGTCCAATAATTTATATTTACCCCTATCGGAAATGATAGCCGGAGGAAAGGCAAAGCTATGGTCAGGAGAGTATAATTTGGGCAATAGTTACCCTTAAGGATTAGGGTAAACAGAGGTATTAATGCCCCGAGAATATTTTAAAATATGCATTTTACTATTTAGTTATTTCATATCCTCCTGCAGCTTGATAAATAATCAGGTTGCAGATCAACCTGTACTGAGTGAAACGCCGCCAGCGCCTCTCCCAACAGTTACTGAATCTCCTGAGCCAACTGCAACTAATCCTCCGACAATAACAAGTACGCCAACCATCACGCCAATTGTGATCTTGGACCCTTCACCCTTGAAGATAGAATTTATTGCTGAAGACGGGCAGGTGCTTTCGGGAATTTATTTTCCAGCAGACACCAATCCGGCACCCCTGATGATATTAATGCACTGGGCCAGGGGAGACCAGGAGGAGTGGACCGAGATAGCTTTGTGGCTTCAAAATAGATCCGAATTGGTTCGGGCGCCGGATTACAATAATTCCTGGAAATCTTCCGACTGGTATCCTGAAAACACCTCAGGTATTTCTATGGGTGTATTTACCTTTACCCTCCGCGAATGTACTGGAGGATGCCAAAATTACCTGCCGGCAGAGTGGCTGCTGGATATTCAGGCAGCAATGACGACAGCTGCAGGATTAACAGGAATTGACAGCAGACGAATCATGACAGCCGGAGCATCGATCGGAGCAGATGGGGCAGTCAATGGATGTGTCTGGCTGAATCAAAGCGGATTGGGTGAATGCCGGGGAGCATTTGCATTATCACCGGGTTCTTTATTGTTGGTGCCTTTTGAAAATGCCGCTCTTGAGTTACTGCAGAATGAAACACCTATTCCTGTCTACTGTTTGTATGGATTGAGAGATGATGCATCAGTAGAGACCTGTTCTGCAGTTCCTGAGGCCAAATTAGTAGATTATGGATATGTTGATTATCACGGTTTCGAACTATTGCAGCCTTTACGGGCTCCTGATCCATTGATCCTGCTGCTGGAATTTATTAACACAGCCCTTTCTGAATGACCCCGGGAAATGATTATGAATAAGAAAAGAATATTAATTTACCTTATTGTTATCAGTTTGCTTTCGCCGCTAGTTAATGTCCAAACTGTGCAGGCTGCCGAACCCCAGGGCGGAATATGCAATGGACCTGATGAGGTTGTGACTATCCTTGTGATTGGCACTGATACCCGAGATGTGGGTTACCAGTGGGGCTTGGCAGATACAACCATGATCTTCCGGGTAGATTTTCAGAACCAGGTAGTTTCAGTGATGGGGTTTCCCCGGGATCTGTGGGTGGAGATACCCGATGTGGAAGAAGCTGATAGAACGCACGGAAAACTTACTCAAGCCTATTTTTATGGTACCAAAGGAATGGATTATTACGACGGACCGGGATATGGCGCGGGATTAATGATGGCAACTTTTAAGCAGAATTGGGGATTTGAAATTGATCACTATATTGTGATAAATATGCGAATATTCCGCGATGTGATTGATGCAATCGGCGGATTAAAGATCTACAACCCTTCTCCAGTTTATTCGTCCCATAATAGCAATAAACCCGCACTTCTTGCCGGCGGATATTTTTTTTCAGGAAATGACGCCTTGTTATATGCCCGATACCGAAACCCCCTGAACCTTTATGACCGGGTTGACCGTCATGAGATCATTCTGAAAGCCTTATTTGAGCAAATTTTCAGCATTTCTGTG
>CBDVDO010000112.1:0-5651 GCA_965372765.1 uncultured Anaerolineales bacterium | reverse complement strand
AACAAAATGAGCGCTACCGCCACGGGATTGGTATGGCAGTTGTGATGCATGGCAGCGGTATCGCAGATCTGGACATGGCCGCTGCAACCCTGAAGATGAATGACGATGGCTCCTTTAATTTATTGATGGGTGCCACTGACCTGGGGACGGGTTCAGACACTATCCTGGCCCAGATCGCCGCTGAAGTGTTGAAAATCCCGCTGGATGATTTAATTGTTTATTCTTCAGATACTGACTTTACACCATTTGACAAGGGAGCTTACGCCAGCAGTACTACCTATATAAGCGGAGGAGCAGTTCAAAAAGCGGCGTTAAAGGTTAAAGAACAAATATTAGATCACGCCGCCCGAATATTTGGTTCTCCAAACTCAAAGGATCTAAAACTTGAAAATCAGCAGGTAAGAGCTCCTGATGGGCGAACTTTTTCTTTTGCCGAAATAGCCCTAAGCAGTTTGCATCAACAAGATCAGCACCAAATCATTGCTACTGAATCTCATAAGAGCCCTCTCAGCCCACCGCCAACCGCCGCTCAATTCGCCGAGATAGTTGTAGATACAAAAACCGGGAAAATCAGCGTGGACCGATTATTAATGGTTGTGGATTGTGGCCGAGTAATTAATCCTGCCACAGCAAGTGGGCAAGTGGAAGGAGGAATGGCTCAAGCTCTAGGTTTTACAATAAGCGAAGAAATGCTCTTTGATCAAGACGGTCAACCTCTCAATCCAAATTTAATTCAATATAAAATTCCCCGGGCTGCTGAGATGCCAGCAATGGATGTGATCTTTGTCCAAACTGACGAGCCAAGCGGCCCATACGGGGCTAAATCGGTCTCTGAAATTTCGATCGATGGGGTTGCACCCGCCATCGCCAGTGCAGTTCATGATGCAATTGGGGTTTGGATTAGAGAACTTCCTTATACACCAGATCGTGTTAAGTTAGCAATAAACCAAGGCAAACAGGAGTAAATATATCCGCACAGGTTTGCGTGGACCTGAAAATTGGAAACGACTGCCGCTAGCTAACATACCCCAGCTAAACTTATTGATAAAAAATTTAGGGATTAAATGCAAAACATTGAAAACTCCACTGCAGATATCACTTCTCCAGAACAACGACGCAACTTTATCGGCGGATTATGGCACGGGGCATTTTTAGCCCTTGGTGTCTCACTAACCCAACCGACAACAGTAATTTCTGCTTTTGTAGCTGATCTGACCGGATCGACCATCTGGGTAGGCGGGCTTTCCACTGTACTGATGGTAGCAGCTGCCCTCCCTCAGCTTGTTGTAGCCCGCTGGATAGAGCATCGCCCACGCAAGATGCCTTATCTGCTTACTGCCATTTATTTGCGAGTCGGCAGTTGGGGAATACTGGCTTTTTTGATCTATTGGATTGGCGATAAACAACCAACGATACTGGCCTGGACGCTGGTGGCAATGCTGGCTATCTTTTATGCCGGCGGCGGTCTAGGAAATATTCCCTATACAGATATAATTGGCAAGGTCATCCCTGCAAAACGCCGGGGAGCTTTTTTCGGAGGTAAGGAAGCCCTTGCCGGGCCGCTTGCAGTGGGTGCGGCATTAGGAGCCCGGCAGATCCTGGCACATATTGCATACCCCAATAACTATGCTTTACTATTTGGATTAGCCGCCCTCGGGTTAGGGATTGCCTCCCTGGGCTTCTGGATTATGAAAGAGCCTGTCAACGCATCAGGAGAAATACCCAGCCTTTCCCGGGAAAATTATTGGCATAAAATCAGGGATACAAGCAAAAAATTAAAAATATTGATCATTATTGAACTGTTGACTGGTTTCAGTCTGATGGCACTTCCTTTTTATGTGGTATTCGCTCGGGAAAAACTCAACGCTCCCCCGGATGCAATTGGCTGGTTCTTGCTGGCTCAGATTTTGGGCGGCGTGTTGGCAAATTTGCTTTGGGCACGCCTGGTTGACCGGACCGGCAGCCGCCAAATGCTGGTTGTTTGTGGATCGATTTCAACAATAACTCCTCTATTGGCAATTGCTCTGGCTCCCTTAGGGTGGCCGGCTCTATTGCTGGTATTTTTCCTGGCCGGAGCAACTTTTACCGGCCGAAAAGTTGGATTTCAAAGCGCACTGCTTGAGTTGGCACCTGCTGCTGAACGCCCCACCTACGCAGGATTAAATGCGGTCTTGACCTTACCGTTAGCCTTCCTTACTTTGATTGCCGGTGTTTTTTTACAACATGGCTCGTATACAACCCTCTTCGTTATTGCTTCAGCTTTTATCGCGACTGGCACAATTGTGGCCCGCCGCTGGGTATCTCAGTAATCACCTGATAGGAGGATAAATGAGTACAAAGATTGGGATAATTATTTGTGACCGCTATCGCCGCTGCGCAGGCGGGAAATGTTTTCGATCGCTGAAAAACAGGGAAGGTGCATTCAGTATTTATGCTGACCAGGACCTGGAATTGGTTGGCTACACAACTTGTGATGGATGTCCAGGAGGCAACATCGAATACGCTGGCGATGAAATGGTCAAGAACGGTGCCCAGGTCATCCACCTGGCTACTGGTCTCGTCGTCGGATATCCGCCTTGCCCATATATTGATACCTTCAAAGATTTTCTTGAAGCTCGTTACGATGTAAAAGTCGTCGTGGGAACGCACCCTATCCCCCAGAAATATCTTGACATGCACACCCGTGTGGGAACCTGGGATGATCCGACCTGGGAACCGCTAACCGCACCAACGATGACGGACAAAACAACCCGGATTTCATATAACTAGATGAAAAAAAATTTGTGGATTGACACAAAAGTAGGTATCTCAGCTGACAGGTTTGCCGCTGCATTGATAGGTCTGGGCACGCCAGAGCAGATAATGATACGGATTATTAAACGTGCCGCTGAAGACATCGGCATGTTGGATGCTCATACCCATCTCGAATTTCTCCCAAACGAGACTCTAGCTTACCGCTTGCACCTCACCTCCCTGGAAGAGCATGATCCGGTCCCCTGGGAAGAGACCCCTGCCATTTTGGAAAAAGCCTTATCCCAGGCAGATGTAGAGGATGTTTATGCTGATTTTGCCCAGCGCGCACTTTCTATTCTACGCGCCGCTAAAACCAATACTGCCTCCCTCTCTCCCGAACAAACCGTCTCCTTAACTATCATCGGCACGGCACACACGCCGTACAAACACAAAGCCCCCTACCAACCACAGCCCGAAAATGTGAGTGATGGAGAATTCTATATTCAGGTTGAGTCCCAATATGCGGCGGCTACTCACGGGTTAAACACATTCAGTCATGTCTTTGTTTTGTCTTATTTAGATAGGTCGCTGGAGCCTGAAACTACCGTACGCCCGCCCGGGAAAGATGATGACAAACGCTACGGAACATTTGCCACTCGCTCCCCCAACCGCCCCAGCCCCATTGGCCTGACCCGCGTCCGACTGCACCGTGTTGAAGGTAAACGCATTTACACTGGCCCGCTTGATCTCTTTGATGGCACGCCCGTTCTGGACATTAAACCCTTTATTCAAACCCTGGATGTCATATCCGATGAAGAGGACGCTGGCAACGATGGCTGGTTGGAGGATAGCGATCACCTGGAATTGCACCGCCTGGGAATTCCTCATGCCCATCCGGGCGGATCGGGATCCCTGGACCAACCCCAAACCCTGATCGCGCTGCTGACTGGTGTTGCCTATGGGCTACAGCACCTGAGCGTGGATTGCGGCTCAGTAGTATGCACATCCTCGGTAAACACCGGCGTGGCTCATGACCTTGAACTGACAACGCAAGCCATTTTTGAGCAGTACAAAATTCCCTATCACTCTGGGACTGTTTCCCAAGAACTCGTCACACCCGACGGGGCAGCTATCCTGGCTGCGTTGTCCCCGAAGTTTATCGCAGCCGAAGATATGCCATCCGAGGATAAGCGCATCTCGTACGGATTGGGCGGGCAGAATTTGGATTCTGCACCGGCATTAGGTGCGCTGCCTATATTTTTAATTGACCAACTCACATTGGAGTAATTGTGATAAATTCTATCGATATTTTTTCCGCGGCGGATTCGGCAGACTCTGCCAAAGCACGTCAACAAGGACTTGCTTTCATTGATGGCTCGATTCCAGGTTATGCCTTACTGATAGGCAGTGATGCTACCCAAGCCCTGCCTGTTCTTGAATCATTGGTCCAGCGGCAAATTGTGGTCTTTGTTATTGAAGATGCACTGCAAAAAACTTTGTTAGAGGCAATCGTATCACCAGGCTGGGATTCTGGTATTGTCCCTATGAACATGACTACAGCTTTAGGCTGTATTTCCCGTGTAGCACAGATCTTTGGAAACGTAGCTGAACCGGATGATGTTTTAAGCTATGCTCGAGAGCGATTATTCGGATTCACTCTCCTTCTGGGTGAAGCAACGCCTGAACGTTTGAGTTTAGCGGAGACCGCTCTCTCCTTTGGCTGCCCCTTGTTATGCAACTCCCCATTGCCGCAATCCGTGGAAGATTGGAAAATTTCAGCTGACTACCGTGCTGCTTTCGGTAACGTTGAACTCCACGATATCGTTCAGATCGGCATTGAGGAACGCGGCCTAAAAATTCGGGTTCCGCTGCCAGAGTTACCCGTAGCATACAGCTCTGATTTTTCCGGCCAAACCGTGCCTGACAACTCTTGCGGGGCCTGTCTCACCGGCGTCGAATTGGTCGTTATTGGGGAAGATATCAAAGATGAGCGCATCACCCTCACCGGACCGGATTTAGACGACACCGCGAAGGGCAACCAACCTTACGCCATGCTGATAGAGGTCAGCGGCAGGGAGATGCAGGCCGACTTCGAGCCGGTCTTGGAAAGGCAAATCGAAACGATATTCAATGACGTGGATGGCATCATGCATCGGGGACAACGCTCGATGGTTACCCTGCGCATTGCCCAAAAAGCCATTGATAAAGGGCTGAGATTGCGCCATTTAGGAGAGGTACTGCACGCTCGCCTGCACAACGATTTTGGTAATATCCTCAGCCGCGTTCAGATCTCAATTACCACCGAACCGGCTCAAATCCAGGCCATTCGGGAGAAAGCCCAAGCTATCTATGATAAGCGTGATAAACGCCTGGGAAGCCTGAACGATGAGGATGTGGACACTTTTTATACTTGCAACCTCTGCCAGACAATTGCCGCCGGGCACCTGTGCGTCATTAGCCCGGAACACCCCGGCGCTTGTGGCGCAGTAGACTGGATGGATGCCCGCGCCGCAGTCAGTATTCAACCTGTCGGCTCAAATAAAGCAGTCAAAAAAGAAGGCCTGCTGGATGCCAAAATGGGCCAATGGGAAAGCGTCAACCAGATCGCGCGGCAGGAATCAGGCGGGGCAATCTCGGCCTACAGTCTTTACAGTCTTATGCAAGACCCTGGATCAGCCTGCGGTGATTTCGAGTGCATCACCGCCATGCTACCGCTCTCCAATGGCGTTATGGTGATCGAACACACCTACGAGGGTATGACCCCCAGCGGCATGGATTGGAGCATGTTATATGAAATGGTCGGAGCGGGTGTGCCCACACCTGGTTTCTTAGGTCACAGTAAACGCGCTTTGGGATCGCAAAAATTCATCTCGGCAGAAGGAGGTTGGCAGCGGATTGTATGGATGAATCATGCCCTG
>CBDVDO010000111.1:0-5655 GCA_965372765.1 uncultured Anaerolineales bacterium | reverse complement strand
GATTCGGAGTTTTTCATTTCCCACCTCCATTTCGGGAAGCTTGCACTACCGCGTCAATGATCCTCTGAGAACCCGTACATCGGCATAAATTTCCGATTAACGCTTCCACAATATCTGTCTCCGAGGGATGAGGATTTCGCCTTAACAATGCCGTCGCCGACATCAGCATTCCTGGTGTGCAGTATCCGCATTGGACGGCATTCAGATCTGCAAAAGCCTGTTGAAGCGGGGTGAGCTTCCCGTTTTCCGCCAAACCCTCCACAGTGGTGATTTCCCTGCCGTTTAGCTCTACAGCAAGCACCAGGCAGGAGTTCATTGGCTCGCCATCAACCAGCACTGTGCAGGCACCGCATTCTCCTGCTTCGCAGCCGTTTTTTGTGCCGGTAAAACCTAACTTGTCCCGCAGCGCATGGAGCAAAGTCATATTGGAGGGCACCTGAAGCTGCTCTTCTGTACCGTTTATTATCAACGAAATTGTATGTGTAAGCATAATTATCTCTCTTCCCGGATCCGTATCATTAGGAATTTTTCAACAAATTCCAGACCTCTTTTAGTCCTTTGAAAGTCAGGTTATTTACCATTTTCTTTTGATAAAGTGCGGTTGCCCGAACATCTTCAATCGGAGCGGAAACCTTCATGGCTTCTCCCGAGGCCTGGCGCAGGATCTCATCACTTAATGGAGCCTGGGTCAACAGCTCTTCAACCTGGGGCAATCGATACACCGTCGGTGCGGTTGAGTTAATTCCAATCCGAAATCGAATACCGGCAGGCACTTCAGGATCTGGATATCCCAGTACCGCTACTCCTACAATCGCCAGATCACCCATTTTTGACCTGCCTAGCTTCAGATAACGTCCCACAGCGCCTGACGGTGGGTTCTGGAAATGCACAGCTGTCAGAAATTCATACTCCTTAAGAGCTGTTTTCCCAGGTCCAACCCAGAACTTATCCAATGCCAGCACCCGCTCCCCATCAAGTCCAGAAAGGGATACCTCCCCCTCCAAAACCAGGGCAGCTGGAGCCATATCTGCGCTGGGAGAAGCGTTGCATATATTTCCTCCCAGGGTTGCGCGGTTGCGCAGTTGGTAATTTCCAACAGTATCCGCGGATTGGCTTAATATCTGAAAATGTTCTTTTACGTCTGGATGAGCGGAGAGCTGATTCAGGGTGACTGCAGCCCCGATGTTGATTCCTTTCTTCTTGTCATAGGAAATATCTTTCATGCCAGGCAAATATTTTAGATCTAATAATATGCCAGCGCTTTCATTCCGGTCCCTCATCTGGACAAAAAGATCTGTTCCCCCCAGCAGCAATTTTACTTCGTTCCCCTTTTCCTTTAACAAGCGAAAGACATCTTGAGCCGATTCCGCCTTGATATATTCAAAATCTGGTAAACCGGGACGCGCTAACATAAGAAAAACCTCCTACTAATCCTTAGAGTCGCAACCTCTTCCTTCCTTAATCACTTAATTAATAATTCCAGCTTTGCTAACCCCCTGACAGCAAATAGATCCTATATCTTCTTTTCTCCTCTAAGCTACCCTGTCCCAAAATAATGAGTATTAAGAGAGGTTTTTTGATTATACACCCCTGAAAGCGTGCTATTCAGTTACTATTTTCCTGTTCTTTATCCCACCTTGTCAATAACAAATGGGCATCCGCCTGGGAGGATGCCCATTCAATATTGTATTCTTTAGTTTTATAGTTCCCCAGCTGCGGGCGGTTTGAAGATCAAGAAAACCGCGTTGATTAAAATACCCAAAACAGCCGCTGTTGCAATCGCCGGCAACCCATAAGGGAACACGCCCTGGAAAATTGGAATGGGCAGGAAACCGCCGGGGTATCCGATATTTCCGCCGATTCCTACAACCATGATTACTGCCCCAATCGCCAGGTTGCGGGGATTAAAGAGGCTGACATTGTTCTCGACCATAAGCGCAATACCCTGCATACCGATTACTCCAAACAGGTAAATCGCCAACCCGCCGCTAACTGCCTGGGGGACGGTAGCAACCAGAGCTTCCAACTTGCCCATGAAGCCCAAGATCATAGAAATAGCGCCAGCCATAATCAGAACCGGTCCTGAATAGTTCAGCGTGATCGCCATCAACGAGTTGTTCTCGCCGTAGTTTGTACCGGCAGTAGAGCCAAACATACCGTTGATAAAGTCGCCGATGCCGTCCAAAATCAGGTTGAATCCAATATGCTGATCCAGGTGATAGGGTTCTTCACCAATTTGTTCCGCATAGCGGTCTACATAAAGACTGATCTGGTACAGGTGGGCAGTGGATTCTGGTATCGTCGCAATTGCCATGATACTGATGCTGAAGATGGCAGTTACAACCATTGCACTCCCAAATGACGGGAGGGTGAAATGCGGGATAACAAACCAATTAGCAGCCGCAACACCAGAGAGGTCAATTAGACCAAAGGGGATGGAAATCAGATATCCGGCAATAGCGCCCAACAGAATAGGAATCATACCGACAAAACCCTTTCCGCGCAGGTAAACCGAAAACATAATTGTGACCACCATGGTGACTATTGCCACCAGCCAATTCGTGCCAGCCATACCCAAAGCCGCGAAACCCAGACCAAAACCGATGATCCCTGCTACGCTGCCTGTAATGATGGGAGGAAGAACTTTATCGATAGCATCTTTCCCCACTACTTTGATAATATAACCGATAATAATGTTAATCAAACCGGTTACCAGGATTCCTGCCTGCATTGTGCTGATTAACTCATCGCTGGCGGGAACACCCCACTGAGCATTGGTAATTGCCAGGTAGGCTGTCAGATAGCTGAAGCTGGAGCCATAGTAAAGGGGAATGAATTTCCCGATTCTCCACTTTGACAATATCAGCGCCACAATGGTCGCCATGCCGGCTACAAACAGCACAGTTGAAACATGGAACCCGGTGAAAAGAGCGCAGAAAACTGTCGCCGGGAACATAGTCAATGTGTGCTGGAAACCAAGAATGATCATTTCCCCAATCGGGGGAACTTCATTTGGCAGGTAACCAGGTATTTTTCTGTCTTTAATCGCCATTTATTCTCTCCTTTGAAGATAATAAGTACCTTTACGAACTTCAGGTTCTGGGCAGATCTCAAACGTTTATTTTCAGTTTATCACCTCCTATTCCCAGGCTAGCACTGCTTGAAATGGGCCAAGTCAAACGGAAACTAATATTTACAATAAATATTCTGAACGAAGGTTGCGATATCCAGGTAAAATTGAAAGTAAGTATTAAACCAACAATTGCCGAGTTTACTTTCCCTTAAGCTTTTTTACCCAGGGTGCTGATAAAACACCACCTACTATATCCTTGGCAACGGAGGCGGCGTAATCTTTCTCGGAAGCCCCCTGGTATTCAGCTTCCCTTCCTTCTTCCTCTGCCGCTGTACGCTCAAATAAAAACTGGTCCAAGGTGTCAAATGCTTGATTAATAATACTTTTACTCACAGTATCAATTAACCGCTGCCCAACTCCTGCTAATTTTCCCCCGATTTGAACATCGCCGGTATATTTCATTAAGGTACTGTTATCTCCCTGGTCAATCAGGATGATATCGCCAGCTCCCTTCATGAAACCCGGTTTTCCACGTCCATCAACAGTCATTGTGTAGGTTTCGGGAAAGTTCTCATTGGAAATAACCAGGTTGCCGGAGAACTCTCCTACAACAGGACCGACCCGGACATTCATAACTGCTTCATATACATTATCACCAACGGCTTCCATTTTTTTTGTTCCGGGCAAAGCCGCCGCCATCACATCCGTATCTCGAAATAAATCCCAGACCTGCTTCTGAGTTCCTTTGAAGATATGTTCTCCTTCTACTTTCATGAGTCGTCCTCCTGCTTATGAAGCAATTCAAATAACTGGTTGGGGCTGAGGGGAGTTTCCAGGATCTCAAAATCATAATCATAAAGCGCGTTTTCCAGGGCCTGGGCGAATACAGCCGGTACTGGAATAGTCCCAGCTTCACCAACCCCCTTGGTACCAAGTTCATTATTAGGTGCCGGGGTATTGGCGTGGTGGACCTCGATGTGCGGCATTTCAGTCGAACCAGGAATTAAATAATCCGCCAGGCTGGCGTTTAATAGCTGGCCATTTTCATCATAATGAAGTTTTTCATAATAGGCATTACCAATGCCCATCGATACTCCGCCGTGTATCTGGCCTTCAACAACCAGGGGATTGATCATGGTCCCGCAATCCTCCACCGCGATGTACTTCCTGATATTTATCATCATCGTTTCCGGATCAACTTCCAAAATCATGCCATGAACCCCAAAGGCTGTCGCTCCAAAAGCTGGCCCAAAGTATTTAGTGGATTCCAAACCGGGTTCCGTTCCCGGTACAACTGCGCCGCGCAAAGGATTCGCGAGCAATGCCAATTCCCCCAGACTGATGGACTGCTCAGGCATACCAGCTACCCGGACCATACCGTCTTCCAATACCAGTTCCTCTTCTGGGGTTTCCAGGATTTTACTGGCCAATTTAAGCACCTTCAGGCGAACATCGCTGGCTGCCGCGTTAACCGCATTGCCGGCCACTACTGCTCCCCGGCTGGCAAAAGTGCCGGTTCCCCAATGAAACTCTGCCGTATCTCCCGTCACCATGCTCACATCATTGACTTCAACGCCTAATTGTTCAGCGATGATCTGGGCAAAAGCAGTCATGTGGCTCTGTCCCTGCGTCCCTACACCGGTTGCCGCACTAATCTTTCCACTGGGCTCAACGGAAACTCTGGCTCCTTCATAGGGGCCAACTCCTGTAGTTTCAACAAAGGGCACAATACCAATCCCCACATGTTTTCCTTCTGCCCGTAAGCGCGGCTGCTCATTTTTTATAAAGTCCTCATATCCCAGCATTTCCAGCGCTTTATCAAAGGAAGGTTCATAATTCCCGCTGTCAAATATCAGAGATGCAAAAGCTTGATCGATGATTTTATGATCGTAGGGAAAAGCATCTGAGGGGATAAAGTTAAGCCTGCGGACTTCCATTGGATCAAGCTCCAGCTTACGGGAGGCAATATCCAGCATCCGTTCTACGATATAAATCCCTTGCGGCCGACCTGCGCCCCGCACGGGGGTAACAATAGTTTTATTGGTGAACACAACAGTCAAATCACTGGAATAATTCTGCACATCATAAGCCCCCATAGAATGTGATTGGGTGTTAAGGGGAGTGGTGAGTCCATAGGGATTAAACGCGCCCGTATCATGGATGATCTTTTGTTTGATGCCAAGAATACGTCCCTCTTTGGATAAAGCCATTTCCACTTCCTGGATTTGTTCTCGCTCCTGGGTGGTAGCGTAAAAATTTTCCCGCCGGTCTTCGATCCATTTGATCGGTACCCCCAGCTTCATTGAAATCCAGGGCAGCACCATTTCTTCCGCGTAGAACATCATAATTTTGGGTCCAAATCCCCCACCTACAAAGGGAGCCACAACCCGCACTTGATGGGTTCTGAGCCCTAATCTGGCAGCCAGACCATTCCTAATTGGAATGGGTGATTGGGTAGCATCCCAGACAGTGAGATGCTGGTTCTTCTCATCCCAATCTGCTACGATTCCCCTATTCTCCATTGCGGCAGCAGCCCCGCGGTCAAGCTGGAAACGGCGGTTGATGACCAGCTCAGCTTCTTT
>CBDVDO010000110.1:0-5716 GCA_965372765.1 uncultured Anaerolineales bacterium | reverse complement strand
ATTGGGCGGCATTGAGTTCAACGCTGGTTTCCAGACTGATACTATGGTCATGCAGTAGAATGCAAGTGTACAACAATTGGGTAAAACCAATTCGTAGATGATACTGCATCAAGAGAGCGGGCTGAATGACCGGCCCGCTCTCTTTGGGATTGATGGTTTGTTATTATTAGCAGGATTTGTGTGTTGCGAATTGTGGATTGTGTGGAAGAATTTGTCTATGTCATGGAATACATAATCCGGAAGACATAAATCTGTTAAGGAGATACTCTATGTGGAAGTATTTAGGTAAAAGGATACTGCAAATCTTGCTTACTTTGTTGTTATTCCAAATAGTCACTTACATTTTAATGGATGCCCAGCCAGGTGACATCGCTGATCTGCTGACTATGAATCCGGATATCCCCCCAGCCCAGCGAGAGATTCTGCGCAGAGATTTAGGATTGGACCGTCCCCCCTTTGAGAGAGCAGTCATATATATCACCAATTTCTATAAAGGGGATTTAGGAGTTTCTTTCTCTATGTACCCAAGACCGGTCATTGATATTATCCGGGAGAGAATACCCCGGACTCTGGTGTTGTTTCTTTCCGCAACCCTGGTTTCATTCTGGACTGGTTTTTCATCGGGAAAGGTGCTTGCTTGGAAGAGGGGTGGTTTGATTGAATATTCGTCAACGTTGATTGGCGTGTTGCTCTATACGGTGTTTACCCCCTGGTTTGCGTTGATGATGATCTGGATATTTTCCGTCAAATTAGGTTGGCTGCCCCCCGGAAAATTTTTGGATCCTCTTTTGTGGTTGGACACACCTGAACATGTAAACGCTAATTTTATCTTTATGCGTATGATCTGGTCAGCATTGATCGGTTCAGGTTTGACGGTCATTGGTTTGGTACTTTCTAAATTCTTGCCGCGTTCCATGCGGCAGGCGGGTCAGTGGGCCAGCGTAATTGTCCCCTTTGGATTGATATTTGTATTTTGGAAATATGTAACAGTAGGATTGGGGAGTTATGCCTGGGACATACTCTCCCACCTGGTGCTGCCGGTTTTGACTGTGACTTTGATTGGTTATGGTGGAACTATGCTCTTAACCAGGACAAGCATGTTGGAAACGCTGCGGGAAGACTTTATTTTAACAGCCAAAGCGAAAGGGTTGCCTGAAAAGGTGATTCGTGATAAACATGTTGCCCGCAATGCTTTACTGCCGGTCTGGACGGGTCTTGTTTTCGCCATTGGTGGAGCTATCAGCGGCGGGATCATCACCGAAACGATCTTCTCCTGGCCAGGGATTGGTTTAACTCTACTGAAAGCGGCCACGATGGAGGATATTCCTCTGGCGATGGGGGCGCTCACAGTTATGGGTGTTCTTACCCTGATCAGCCACCTGGTTGCAGATATCGGCTATGCTTTCCTTGATCCCCGTATTCGCTACCATTAAAATGAGGAACCGTTGAAAGGAGTTTTATCATGACTGTAGTACAGAACTCGGAAAGGTTGACTGAGCCGATTTGGCGAATACGTCTAAAATTGTTTGCTCGCGGATTTAAGAAAAATTGGGTATTGTTTGCTGAAAATCCTATTGGTTTAATTGGGTTGGGTGTGATTGTGTTTTTTGGATTGATCGCTTTGGCGCAGCCGATCCTGATCAACACTGTTTGGGAACCAAAGGTTTACGACCCCATCAATGGCTTTGATATTGAAATCGCCTATCATCCCTCTCCTCCTTCAGCCAGACACCTCCTGGGAACGGACGTGCTGGGCCGCGATGTGCTCAGCCAGTTGATGTACAGCTCGCGGTTTGAGTTTGCCCTGGGTTTGATCTCAGCGATCGTTACTGTTGTAATCGCAACCACCATCGGTGCAATCGCAGCTTATTTTGGCGGTTTGGTGGATACTTTATTAATGCGCCTGGTAGACCTGGTGATCATGGTACCCTATTTAGCAATTTTAATTGTAATGAGTGCATTAATGGAAGTAGGGATGCTTGAACTAGGACTTGTGATCGGGATTTTGTCAGGTTTTGGCGGGACAGCAATTGTGATTAAATCTCAAGCTCTAGCAGTAAAGGTCAAACCGTTTATTGAAGCAGCTCGTATCGCAGGAGGGGGACATGCCCATATAATTTTCACTCACCTGGTACCCAATTTAATGCCCATTTCTCTGCTCTACATGATGTTTGTTGTCACGGGGGCGATTTTCTCAGAAGCTGTGCTATCTTTCTTCGGCCTGACAGAAATCCAGATGAGTTGGGGATTGATGATCAACACCACCCAGGTATTTGGTTATCTGCTACGGTTCGACACCTGGTGGTTGTTATTTCCTGCCAGCCTGTCAATCACTTTTTTATGTGCAGCATTTTATATGGTTGGACGCGCACTTGATGAGGTCGTGAATCCTCGTTTGCGCGAACGTTAAATTAACCAGAAGAGGAGCAAGATCGTGATTGTATCTGACAATGTCCTAGAGGTAAAAAACCTGGTCATGCATTATAGAACCCGTAAGGGCCCAGTGTATGCGGTAGATAATGTTACCTTTCATGTGGGTAAGGGAGAAGCGATTGGGTTAGTCGGTGAGTCGGGATGTGGAAAAACATCTATTGCGTTATCGTTGTTAAAACTTTTACCTAGCAACGCGGATATCCTGAATGGTGAAATACTCATTACGGGAGAAGATGTCGTCCCGCTTACGAATAATAAAATGAACAAGCGCCGCTGGCATGATATTTCCATGGTCTTCCAGAGCGCGATGAACTCTCTGAACCCGGTTTTTACGGTTGAAGAGCAAATTCTGGAAGCGATGCGCGAGCATGTTCCTCACCTGAGTGAAAGAGAGATGGATGAGAAAGTTGACTCGCTTTTTGATTTGGTGGGGCTGGACCCAACTCTGAAAGATCAATACCCGCATCAATACAGCGGTGGCATGCGGCAGCGAGCTGTGATTGCCATGGCACTTTCTTGTGATCCTGATCTAATTATCGCTGACGAACCTACAACAGCGCTGGATGTGATTGTCCAGGATTCGATCTTGAAAAAGATCCGCGAGATCCAGAAAGAGCTTAATATGGCAATGATTTATATCTCTCATGACATTGCTGTCATCGCGGAAGTCAGTGAACGTGTGGGTGTGATGTACGCAGGGAAATTAGTGGAGATGGGATCTACAGAGAAGATTTTCCATAACCCCATTCATCCCTACACAATGGCATTGATGTCTTGTTTCCCCAGCATTGTGGGTGATAAAACAGAATTGGTAATGTTGCCGGGTGAACCGCCTGATTTGCTTGCTCCACCTCCTGGTTGCCGTTTTCACCCCCGTTGTCCCTATATGACAGAGATTTGCAAGGAGCAAGAACCGGAATACAAAGAACATGCTCAGGGACATTTTGCAGCTTGTTGGCATCCTGGAGGTGAGAAATAATGACGAAGAAAAATGGTAAGACTCTGGTAAATATCAATAATTTGTCGAAACTCTTTCCTGTCGGCCAAGGAGTATTCGGAAAAGCCGAATCCTTTGTTCACGCGGTTAGTGATTTTAATTTGCAAATAAAAGTTGGTGAGAGTGTGGGGTTGGTAGGGGAGTCGGGATGCGGAAAAACCACGACTGGAAAATTAATTACCCGCTTACTTGATCCTACTACTGGAAACATTTTCATAGATACAGAGGAAGGTCCGGTTGACATTGCCCTTCTAAAAGGAAAGGAAATGAAAATCTTCCGGCGCCGGGTACAAATGATCTTTCAGGATCCTTATGAATCGATGAACCCGCGGATGACGATTTTTGATACGGTTGCTGAACCATTGAATGTGCAGGGGATAGGAAATATGAGTGACCGGGAAACAATGGTGGCTGATCTCCTGGAGACTGTAGACCTTGCTCCAGCATCAAGTTTCCTCTTCCGTTACCCTCATGAACTCTCCGGAGGTCAGCGGCAACGGGTAGCTATTGCCAGGGCGTTGGTTATCAAACCGGATTTTGTTGTTGCTGATGAACCTACTTCAATGTTAGATGTTTCTGTCCGAACTGGCGTGATGCATTTGATGCAGGACCTGGCAGATCAATTTGATGTCACCTATTTATATATTACCCATGACCTGGCAGTGGCTCGTTATATGTGTGATCGGATTGGTGTCATGTACCTGGGGAAAATCGTTGAGATAGGAGAAACGGAAGAAATTTTACATAATCCAAAGCATCCTTACACTCAGGCTTTGTTATCGGCGGTACCTGTTCCTGATCCTACTTATACCCGGGAACCTATTAAAATTTCCGGGGGGATCACAAAACCTATTGACCCAGCCCCGCAATGCCGTTTTTATGACCGCTGTCCCCTGGCGGATGAGTATTGTAAAACGCACGATCACCCGCCCACTGAGGAGAAAACACCTGATCATTATGTTGCTTGTTATCATGCTTAGGTTGGACCTTGACCCTTTCTTGATCGCGAATATAGCAGACATCACTCCTTGAGGGAGTGACGTCTATTATTAATACCAGAATTATTGGTTGTAGTATAAAAATTGCTGAATTTTTGCGTTAAAAAACTTTGGGAAAAAATCTACAAAACGATGAACTTGTCACGTAAGTCAACCACAATTTGGGGTTTAACATTAGCAATCATCCCGGTGATGATTGCTTTTGGTTACTTTGTATATATCAATGCCCAGGAAATCTTTCGGTATGATGAACAATATTTTACCCTTCACTATCAGGAAAAATATAATTCTCCTGGCACTATCGCCAGGACATTAGAAGGGGCACTGCAAGAAGGAAATCAGCAGCTCCTGAAAGAACTGCAGGGCATTCATCGCGATCCTGGTATTCTAGAACCAAATCCAAGAATATCATTATCTATTCTCCTTGATGTCGATGACGCGGGATATTTCCATTATATGTTTTTTGATTTTGACACCTATAGGCGTTCGACATATTACATCATTGATGTCCGCGAGCGGTGGGTGCTAGCCCCAGAGGATTTATATTTTTATTGGCAAACTGGTCGATGGCTGGATTTTTTTCTTCCAAGTGCGCTTACCTGGTGGGTTATCTTAATTGTTGCCTGGGGAGGACTGGTATTATTCCAGCAAGCTAAGAAGATTCGGCAGGTAGATTTCAATCGTTATTAATCATCTCTTTGATAAAAAACTTTCTTGTTCTGTTTCGCAAAATAAAATGAGTTTAGTACCTTGGCCCACATCTTTGGCTGAAAGTGGGTTGGATAATAATTTTCTTCACTGAATTTCCAGGATTTAGGTAATTTTCCAGGAAACAAAGACAATGACTCGATACCTTGTTCGCCAATTCGTAATCAGTTTGATTAAGTTGTTTGTTTTCCTGACCTTCATGTTCTTCTTTATTCAAATTATGATGCCAGGAGATTTCGTCGACCAGTTTGCTATGGGGTGCGATGCTGCTTGCAGGGAAGAAATGCGCCTTCAACTTGGCTTGGATCTGCCACTTTGGAATCGCTACTTCCACTGGCTGGGGCAGATTATCAGGCTTGACTTTGGAGTATCAATGTTTGGTGTGCCCATACTTGATGTTTTCAAACATGTGATCCCGCCAACCTTACTGGTCTTCGTGATAGGTACAGTTCTGGCTTTTATGATTGGTTTATGGTTAGGAAAGGTCACAACCTGGCGAGAACGGGGAATCGGCTCTCGTTTGATTACCCTGGTGGGCTTAGTCCTGTTTACCTCATTTCCTCCCTGGTTAACTTATTTA
>CBDVDO010000109.1:0-5722 GCA_965372765.1 uncultured Anaerolineales bacterium | reverse complement strand
CCCTGGCAGCTGGAGAGAGGAAGTTCCTCTCCATACAAAAACACCTCCTGTATTTTATTATACGAGAGGTGCTTTTTATTTTGTGTCCTGTTTTGGGGGTTCAGTTCAATTTCACGGGACTTTCTTATTATAAATAATTGGTTAAAAGATTGTTTAAAGAAAGATACCTGGCGGTTTTGTGTGCTACAATTTTTCTCATGAAAGAGCAGTATTATTCTCCAGAAACAATTAATGACCTGTCAAGACAATGGCTTCAAGCTTATGCCTGTCCAAAAAAGGCAGGTTCTCAGTTGTTTAATATGGAAAAGGCAGCTCTGTTGATCCTGGATATGCAGGGATATTTCCTGGATCCTGATTCGCATGCTTGTGTCCCCAGTGCAATGGCGATATTGCCTGGGCTCAATCAAGTAGCTGCTTTTTTCAGATCCAAGAAACGGCCAGTTATTGCCACCAAACATATCAACACTGTTGAGGATGCCGGAATGATGGGTTCCTGGTGGTCGGAGTTGATTACAGATAGCCATGGCCTTTCAGATATTCATCCGGATTTGAAGATAACTCGGGATGAGGTTTTAATTAAGTCCCAGTATGATGCCTTTTATCAATCTGAGTTGACATCTGTGCTGAATTCCTATGGGATTGATCAGCTGGTAATCGGCGGGGTTATGACACATTTATGCTGTGAGACTACAGCCCGGTCAGCTTTTACCAGGGGTTTTGAGATCTTTTTTCTAGTTGATGGAACTGCTACCTATAACCGGGAATACCACCAGGCATCTCTTCAAAACCTGGCCCATGGATTTGCTGTCCTGACCATGACAGAAGATTTGCAAAAGGAACCACGATCCTGATTATGGCAGATTATAAGGTTGTAATCATTGGTGCGGGACCTGCCGGCTTAACGGCTGCCCTCCAACTTCAGAGGCAGGGTATTCCACATTTGCTGCTGGAGCGGCACAGGGTAGGTGGGCTGTTGAATAATGCTCATTGGGTTGAGAATTATCCCGGTTTTGTGGAAGGAATATCGGGACCAGACCTGGTGGATCTATTCCGCCGCCAGGTAGAGAGAATCGGAGTGATTGTTACCTATGAAGAAGTAATTGAGGTTGAATATCAGGACAAATTATTTCGTATAGCAACCGATAAGCGAGAGATAGCAGCAAAAATTTTAGTCGCTGCGACGGGGACAAAGGCAAAAAGTTTCCCCCCGGGTGTTTTTTCAGGAAATCTGAAGGGTAAAATATATTCAGAAGTCTTTCCTTTACTAAAAGAAGAAGGAAAAAACATCCTGATCATCGGAGCGGGCGATGCAGCCTTGGATTATGCGTTGAATTTAGCAGGTAAGAATCAAGTAATTATTCTTAACCGGGGATCAAGTATAAAAGGTTTATCATTGTTGTGGAATCGAGTCCAGGGTAATGATTCAATAAAATATTTTCCCGAGATGGAAATTGAAAAGGTTATCAGTTCGGAAAAGGGGTCAATAAATGTCCTTGCTAGATCTGGATCTACGGCAAAGAATTTTGCACCTGATTACCTGTTAATTGCAATAGGCAGAGAACCAGAGTTCGGGTTCGCGGATGCGAAATTTATTAAACAGGCAGAGGAGCTGCAGGACCATAAGGTGTTGTATCTGATCGGCGACTTGGAGAACGGCGCCTTCCGGCAAACATCTCTTGCTGTGGGAGATGGTATCCGGGCTGCGATGGAAATTGAAAATAAACTGGAGAAAGGATAAGGTATGAAAATTGTTGCTTCTGCTGGACACCCTGATATTGCCATGGTTTACGTGATGGACTTTGACGGCAATCTGATTGAATGTGTTGAGGCTGTCCAGCCACCCAGACTCAGAGAAGAGAAGTGGGTTTTGATGATATCCATCCTGTTTGGCTGTCCAATAGCCTGTCAGATGTGCGATGCCGGGGGACACTATCGGGGAAAATTGACCGAATCCCAAATGTATACTCAGATTGATTATCTAATTAAACAGCGTTATCCGGATGGTTTTGTTCCCTCTAAACAATTTAAAATCCAGTTTGCGAGAATGGGTGAACCAGCCTTGAATCCTGCTGTGCTGGATTTGTTGGAATCTCTTCCTGATAAAATCAACGCGCCAGGTTTGATTCCATCATTTTCTACTGTTGCGCCGCATGGTACAGATGAGTTTTTTACCCGTTTGACTGAGATAAAAAACCGCGTATATCCCGGTGGGAATTTTCAATTTCAGTTTTCGATCCACACCACAAATCAGAATCTGAGGGATGAGTTGATTCCAGTAAAAAAATGGGATTTTCAAAAGATGGCAGATTTTGGTGACAGGTTTTATCAACCAGGTGACAGGAAAATTACCCTAAATTTTGCCCTGGCAAAACAGAGTCCAATTCAGTCAGACGTACTGTTGAATTACTTTGACCCGGATCGATATCTGATAAAAATTACACCTCTGAATCCCACTTATCAGGCAGAATCTACTGGCTTAAAATCCTATATCGATCCAGATAACGAAAAAGAAAATTATCCAATCTTTGATGAATTGCGTGAGGCCGGGTATCGGGTGATCCTCAGTATAGGTGATAAAGAGGAGAACCGGATCGGATCCAATTGTGGGCAATATGTTCAAAAGCATTTAATGGCGCAAAGTGAGCTTTCCGCAGGTTATACATATCAAGTAGAAAAACCTGTGTTAAACCCAGAGTAGAAATATTCTGATTGCAACAGAAAGGGACATTAATGAGAGAATTGCTGGAGCAGATTGAAGCCTGGGTGGATAACGGTCAATCTGTTGCTCTTGCCACGGTTATCAAAACATGGGGCTCGTCTCCCCGCCCGGTTGGCGCGAGTATGGCTCTAACTGCGGATGGGGGGATGGCAGGATCGATCAGTGGGGGCTGTGTTGAAGGAGCAGTTATCGATGCTTCCCTGGAAGTGATAAAATCCGGAAAAACTGTCCGGCTTCACTTTGGAGTGGTTGATTCTGAAGCCTGGGAGATTGGATTGGCTTGCGGAGGGGAGATAGAGGTTTTTGTCAGAGTTTTTAGTAGAAAGCAATTAGAGATTTGGAAAAGTGCTTTCCAGTCTGATGAATCTTTTTGTTCGGCACTGCTGGTCAGCGGGCCGGAAAAGCTGCTCGGGAAGGAGCTAATTTTTCTGGAAGATGGAAATACACTGGGGGACGATTTCCCAATTACCCAACAACAATCAGTCGTCAAGGCAGTTGGGGATTTGATAACAAAGAGTAAAGCACCTTCTCAGACAATTGAAGCAGATAATCTGGGAGAATTATTTCTCAACAGGATCCAGATGAAACCGACTTTAATCATAGTCGGCGGGGTTCATATTGCGGTACCGCTGGTTAATCTAGCGGAGATTGTTGGATTTGAGGTGATTGTTATAGACCCCCGGAAATTATTTAGCACCGAGGAGAGATTTCCGGGTGTTAAGCAGGTCTTAGGTGAATGGCCGGAAAAAGCTTTTCAAAAGATCCAGGTAAATCAATCTACTGCGATTGTTATGTTGACCCACGATCCAAAAATCGATGATCCTGCATTGAAGATAGCTTTAGCCAGCCGCGCATTTTATATAGGTGCCTTAGGTAGTAAAAAGACCCATAAAAAAAGAGTGGATCGGCTAATGGCAGATGGAGTGGATAGTGAAAAACTTAACCTCATCCATGCCCCGATAGGTTTGAACCTTGGGGGAAGGTCACCCGAAGAGATAGCTTTAGCTGTTATCGCAGAAATTGTACAAGTATGGAATTCAGCGGAGAATTAAAAACGGGCTAAGTATTTAAACAGCAGGGGATACTATGCAGAAAGAAACGGTAACGGAAGGAGATTTACAAGGTGAGTAGAGATCTCAGGCAATATACTAAACAAACGGAAACAAGATTGATCATTGGATTTCTGCTGCTGGTTTTTTTGGTAGGGGACGGGTTAATTTTTTATTTTTATGGGCCAGGGGCAGGTTTGATGGGATTGGTCTGCCTGGCGGGGATGATGGTACCGGTTCTGCTGGTGGTGTTATTTTTATGGATAGCAGAAAAAGTTGTAAAAAGTAATGAATGAATAGATGTTCTGCTGGACGAAGAAAGGGGCTGACTGCAAAATCAGCCCCTTTTCTCTTTAATGACATATTAAGTTATCCTAGCCACCCTTCGATACGAGCTCATTGCATTCGCTCTACTCAGGATGCCTATCTAGAATTCTCAAAAATTTTCCTCATGCATAATTGTAGGGGTGACTCATAGAGTCGCCCCTATGACTACTCGCTGTATTAATGGGATTGCCGTTTTTAATTTAGGAATGAATCAAATATACGGTACCATCAGTGGACTGAACCCTTAAAGCAGGACACAAAAAGAAACACTTCTCGTGCAATATAGGTACAGGAGGTGTTTTAGTATTCAGGCAAGGTACTTCCGCTCTCCAGCTGCTAGCGCTCCCTCACCTGTCCTCGGGTGAGGATATATTCCCATTCGCGCCCGGAGACGGGCGCTCAGAGCATCTGAGGTTTGGCACCTGGCATGAACACTCATTCCACCTGAAATTCATGTTGCCAGGCGACAAATCGCCAGGCTAAAAACTGTGCTCTCAAAGAGGGTTATAAAAAGCCAACCAATCCTAGATAATCATGACCGGATCTGGCAAATAACAAAACTGACGCCTATTGAATTCAGACGTCAGTTTGTTTAATTAGCCTAAAGAGGTCTTTATTTATTTGTCCACTTTATGGGGTGCACACCATTTGAGGATACCGTTTAATGGGATTAATCAAGATATTGATTAAGTATTTCAACCAGATCATAGACCTGGATTTGATCTGTAAGGCCTTTGGAGCGGAGGGCGTCATCAAACATAATCAGGCAATAGGGACAGGCCGTGGTGATTGTGTCAGCATTGATATCCAGGGCGTGCTGGAGTCGTTGGTGATTGATCCTGGTATCCGCGTCAGTTTCTAACCACATTGCTCCTCCGCCGCCTCCACAGCAGAAGCTCTCTTCTTTGGAGGACTTCATTTCCAGAGGAGTAAGATTGGCACTCTGGAGCAATTCTCGCGGTTGCGTATAGATGTTATTATACCGTCCCAGATAGCAGGAATCGTGAAATGTGAGCCTTCCTAAATCCTTTCCGTTGTCTGATTTGAGATTTAGGTCCCTGAAGATTTCAGCCAGGAACTCTGAGGCATGAAGGACCTGGAAGCTGCCTCCGAACCGGGGATATTCGTTTTTTATTGTATTTAACCCGTGAGGACAGAGGGTAACGATTTTATTGAATTTATATTCAGATAGAAGTGAAATATTTTCTTCTGCGGCTACCTGGAAAAGATATTCGTTTCCCATCCTCCGAGAAGTTTCCCCGCAGCATATTTCAGCATCGCCAAGAACCCCGTAATCGATTTTTAGTTTATTGAGAATTTCAATAAAAGACCTGGTAACTTTTATATTGCGATCATCATAAGACCCGGCGCAGCCCACGTAATAAAGCACATCTACAGCTTCACCGGGTGATAAAACGCGGACATCGATGCCTTCTGCCCAGGAAATTCGGGCAGGTGCGGGCATCCCCCAGGGATTCCCCTGGCGTTCAAAGTTTCTTAATGTTTCTCCTACTGTCTGCGGGACTTCTCCCGTCATTAAGACCTGTGCGCGGCGGATATCGATCACTTGCTCAGGTGGTCGGATAAAAGCAGGGCAGACATCCAGACAATGCCCGCAAGTTGTACA
>CBDVDO010000108.1:0-5726 GCA_965372765.1 uncultured Anaerolineales bacterium | reverse complement strand
TCCCAGCAGAGTTTCCACATATCCTTTATCTTTGGCTTTTTCCTTAATTTTTTCCAGGTACTCCCTGATTCCCGGAAACCGCTCGAAATAAGTCTCCACAAAGGTTTCAGCTTCAGCCAGGGTCAGATCTGTGGATTGGGTTAATCCATAAGCGCTCATTCCGTAGAGTAATCCAAAGTTAGTCGCCTTGGCATCTCTTCTCTGCTGTTCGGTCACTTCGTTCAGAGAGATGGCATGGATTGCTGCAGCTGTAGCAGAGTGGATATCTTGTCCTTCTCGAAACGCCTTCAGCATCGTTTGATCACCCGCCATATGCGCGGCTACCCTTAATTCAATTTGGGAGTAATCAACCGCTATTAATGACCATCCCGGCGTTGCCACAAAGGCCTTTCTAACCTGGCGGCCAAGTTCAGTCCTGATAGGAATATTTTGCAAATTCGGGTTGGAAGAGGCAATCCTGCCTGTGACCGATCCCGTTTGATTGTAAGAGGTGTGCACCCGCTGGGTATCCGGATTAACCTGATCTTGCAGAGCATCCACATAGGTCGATTTTAGTTTCGCGTACTCCCGGTACTTAAGCACCCAGGCTGGAACTACATGATCGTCTTTCAGTGTCTCCAGCACATTTGCAGCTGTAGAATAATAACCACTGGCTGTTCTACTTCCCCGGTTTGGGGGAGAAAGTTCAAGAGTTGAAAATAGCGCCTGGGAAAGCTGTTTGGGGGAATTCAGATTAAACTCATATCCAACTGCTTGTTGTATTTCCCCTTCCAGTTTATTTAATTCTTCTTCGAGCTGGAGAGACATTTCCTGAAGAAATTGTGTATCCAGCCCAATTCCCTCCATTTCCATAGCGGCAATTACAGAGACCAGGGGCATTTCGATCTGGTTATACAAATCTAAGCCCCCCACCCGGATTAAATCCTTTTCAAGAATCGGCTGCAGAAGCAGTACCATTACCGCGTCTTCGACTGCATATCTGGCGGTATCTTTGATAACTACTTCAGCCATCGTGATCTGGGATTTGCCTTTTCCAATCAAGGATTCAATTTCATTCATTGACTGATTTAATCGCACCCAGGATAATTTTTTTAATCCCAGGTTCCGTGAAGACGGGTTGATCACCCATTCAGCAATCATGCTGTCAAAACTAAGTGGATACGTTTTGAGTCCAGCCCGGGCCAGAAGAATATAATCGTATTTAATGTTGTGGCCCATTTTTTTAATAGCCGGGTCAGTCATCGGGTCTTTTATCGCTTCCAGAACCTGATCTAGCGGCAGTTGTTTTCCTTTCTTGTGTCCCACAGGAATGTAATAACCGCCTTCTCCCGACACTGCCAGAGAGATCCCCACCAGTTCTGCCTGCATTTGATCTGTAGAAGTCGTTTCTGTATCAAAGGCAATTACAGAAGCTTTTTTGAGGGTTTTTTCAAGGGATTTCAGCTGTTTTTCAGTGATAATAATTTCTACTTCGATCCCTCCATCACTTTCCTGTTCGATTAGAAAATCCGATTTTTTTTCATCCTTCGCACCAGACAAAAAGGACATTTGTTGTCCAGGAACTGTTTTTCCATATATCTCTTCTATGGTGGACAATCTGCCAAGCAGGGATCCAAATTCCAGGGTCCGGAATAAATCACGAACTTTGAGCGGATCGAATTGGTCCGGACGGGCTTGTTCCAGATCGATTTCTATTCCCAGATCACTGACTATGGTTGCCAGTTTTTTACTTAAGTAGGCACTTTCCCGCCCTTCAGCAAGTTTGGTCTGAAAACGGGATGGCACCGCCTCCAGATGATTGTAGATCTGATCAAGGGTTTTGTATTCTTCCAATAATTTCACAGCGGTTTTTTTGCCCACACCATAAACCCCGGGGATGTTATCTGACCTGTCGCCGATTATCGCCTTAAAATCCACCACTTGTTCCGGCCAGACACCCATCGTTTCTTTTACATCGTCCCGGAAATAATCTCTGGCATCACTGAGAGTTTTTCCCGGCAAACTGACTGTGATTCGATCATTCACAAGCTGCAGCAAATCCTTGTCGCCAGTGATGATTTTAACTGCCAATCCCTGATCCACTGCCCAGTTTGCCAAACTGCCGAGGACATCATCCGCTTCGTATCCTTCCATCTCGGCCCGGGGAATATTAAATACATCCACCAGATTTCGGATCCGTTCAATTTGCACCCGCAGGTCATCCGGCATTTTTTCCCGGGTAGCTTTGTAGTCAGGGAACAATTCATCCCGAAAAGTTTTCCCTGTATCAAAAACAACCGCCAGATAGTCAGGCCGTTCCTGCTCCAGCAGACGAAGTAAAACACTGGTAAATCCATAAACCCCAGCAGTTGGTTCTCCATCGCTGGTTAACCAGCGGGCTGAAGCAGTACCTCCGCTGGTCAGCGCAAAGTAGGTTCTATATGCCAGGGCATGTCCATCGATTAGATAAAGGGTAGAAGGCATATCATATCCAGGTACCAGGTCTGAAAGGATGAAATCGGTTCTTAAAGGATTATTATATCTTTAACACAGGGAACCCGTAAGTTCCTCCACTAGATTCATTATATCCTTTCCAGCAGATCCCCTTCCTGATAAAAACGCAAGGGTCAATATACTTGGGTAAAAATGAACCGCTGTGATTTCCTGTGGTGATGTAAGTTTAACATGGTTAAATCACACATACAAGGTGAGGGGCTATTCCCCACTGTTTTTTTTGTAAGTCCGGTTAAAATATGAATAAAATCCCCAGCCGGTACCTGGCTCATACCGGGCAAGTTTAAGAGTATGTTGATCTCAGCACTGACAATCAGGGTTCGATTTGGATATAATTGGATAGCAGGTGAAGGGTCTTCATCAAGATAAGAGAGAAATCCCAAAATCATCAAGGAAAATTTATGTCTACAATAATTGCTGCGCTGGATCAGGGAACAACCAGCACCCGGTGCATCCTTTTTAATCAATCTGGTGAGATTATCGCCAGCAGCCAAAAAGAACACCGACAGCTCTATCCCCAGCCGGGTTGGGTTGAACATGATCCACTGGAAATCTGGCAGAATTCAGTTAAGGTAATTGAAGATGTCCTTTCTGAAGCGAATATTACGGTTACTGATCTTGCCGCACTCGGAATCACGAATCAACGGGAAACAACTGTTGTCTGGTCAAAATCAACCGGTGAACCAGTATGCAACGCCATTGTCTGGCAGGATACCAGAACGGATGCCATCTGCCGGGATTTAGGACTCGAGGGAGGACAGGATCGTTTTCGCGAGAGGACAGGATTGCCACTATCAACTTATTTCTCAGGCCCAAAAATTATGTGGATTCTCCAGAATATTCCGGGGGCGAAAACTCTCGCAGATCAAGGAGATTTGCTATTTGGGAATATTGACACCTGGATTATCTGGAATCTAACCGGGAGTGTGAATGGCGGGCGGCATGTCACAGATGTAACCAACGGGTCAAGAACAATGCTGATGGACCTGAAAACCCTTGATTGGTCTCCGGATATTTTAAAAACCATGGAGATTCCCCCTCAGATGCTGCCTAGAATCTGTTCGTCCAGTGAATTGTTTGGAGAGGCTGTAAGCCCATTTGAGGGATTACCTATCTCCGGTATCCTGGGAGACCAGCAAGCTGCGCTGTTTGGACAGACTTGTTTTGATCCGGGCGATGCAAAAAACACCTATGGAACTGGTTGTTTCCTGCTGCTGAACAGCGGCAGAGATCCTACAATCAGTAAACACGGATTATTAACCACACTTGCTTACAAGATTGGGGACCAGGATCCGGTATATGCGTTGGAGGGCTCTATCGCGATTGCCGGCGCCCTGATTCAATGGCTCCGGGATAATTTAGGATTAATAAAAGACTCATCCGAGGTTGAAGAATTGGCGCGGCAGGTTAACGATAATGGGGGAATTTATTTTGTGCCGGCATTTTCAGGTTTATACGCTCCATATTGGCAATCTGATGCCCGGGGGGTAATTGCCGGGTTAACCAGCTACATCAACAAAGCTCATATTGCCAGGGCGGCGCTTGAGGCAACAGCGTTCCAAACCAAAGAAATATTAGAAGCAATGGAGAAGGATACCGGGATTAATCTCAAATCCTTGAAAGTAGATGGCGGCATGGTCAGGAATGAATTGTTAATGCAATTTCAGGCTGACCTGCTTAACGTACCGGTAATTCGCCCGACAATCACAGAAACCACAGCCTTGGGCGCAGCATACGCCGCAGGCCTGGCAGTAGGATTCTGGAAAGATTTGGATAGTTTGAGGGCACACTGGAAGGAAGATCATACCTGGGTTCCTGATATGTCCGACCTGGATCGATTGACCCAATATAATCTGTGGAAAAAGGCAGTCAGTAAGTCATTCAACTGGTTGAGTGAGTAAACTAAAGGGACCGGTTTTTAATAAATGAGGATCCCGGAGTTTTCAAAAACCCCGGGATCCTTTACTTTTGATGACTTAACCCCGCCCTTCCAGTAATAACTCCGTTAACTGCAGGAATTCCTCCCATTATTCAGCAAAAAAATGGACTGTCAGGATATTCAGTTAAAGATGGAATGTACTCTCCCCATCCGGTTCTTCTGCCCGCCAGGCAAGATAACTTTCGGTTTCTGCGATAACTTCAGTTTCTAAATCCTGATCCTCATAATCTTTACTCATATCTTCTCCTTTTTATTTCTTGATAATTACTTCCAGGGAAACAACAGCCAATTGAATGACAATCGGTCCTGTGATTAGAAATTTTACGGAATTGGTACAATTGATGGCTTTTCAGGGCGATAAGCCGTGCCACCGCAGGTCCAATTCCAATCAGCAATAACAATATTTTCTACGTGCTCATTCTGGCCAACATTCACAACTTGAAGAACCTGCCCACAAGATGGGTTTTTTCCGGTATATCCAGCAACAACATAAGGTTCCCCGCCAACTCCACGCGCATATGCAACTACCTGATAACTACCCGGTGGAACTGTCATCTGATAATTGGGATGCCCCGTCAACGAAGTTTGAATATACCAAAAAGTTCCGTCATCCAGATTGAAGAAGGTCACAACGACGGGCATACCTCCTGCTTCATTCATAGGATCAGTGAGGTAAGGCGGTGAAGTGCTCATGTCTACCATTCCAGAAATCACACCTGGTGTTTTATCTGACAATTCCAGAGTGGGTGCAGGAGCTATCGTTGGCGCCGGCAGCGCATTCGGATCACGATCAATATGTGGTTGAATGAGCATAAACCAATTATTCTCAGCGGATCCCTTTTCGCGCATTACAAGCATCAATTCTACTGACTGCCCAGCAAGATAACTTAGGTCAACTGAAATGTCAACAAAGCCATCCCCTTCTTGATGCATCCAAGACCAATCGGTATCATGGTAGGTACCATTTTGATCATAATATTCAAGGGCAAATTCAGCATTACAAGGAGAATATTGGTGACAGGCTAAAGTTGCCTGGAATGTATCGCCGGGATAAATCATCAGAGCAGGATAGCGTCCAAAAAGCCCAATACCATTCCCGTCACCTTGACCTGGAAGCATAGAAATCAATGGAGCCACTACAGATTTCATTCCCTCGGCGACGCCATGGTCGGAATATTCGACATAACCTTGTTCAATCTCGTCCAGTTGGCCGGGGCAGGGAAGGTAATACGCGTTATTCGACCATACTGCGCTGCATGTCAATGCGGCAAAATCAAGAGCGACATTATCGGGA
>CBDVDO010000107.1:0-5783 GCA_965372765.1 uncultured Anaerolineales bacterium | reverse complement strand
TATCCACTAACAAATCACCCTGAATAAAACTTCTGGCTGCCAATTCAAGCTGGCCGTCTAATTGTTCCGGAGTGTAGACTCCAATAGGCGGGCAGGAATTGCTGGCGCAGTTCAGCGCAAAATGAATCCGGGGATCGAGGGGACGAATTACTGCGCTGCTCCTCAGATCAATAGATGGAAAATGGGAACCCGGAAAATAAGGGAATCCGCGGTTGCCCCGGATGACGCCGTGCTCAATGTCCGTCAGGCTGAAGCGCTGGCCGTTGATGAAATAGGCGGCTTTCTGGAAAAAGGACAGAATACCCAGCCGGGATTCAGTCACACTGGTTTCTACACCTTCTTGAATGACAGCATCAATGACCAGCGTGTTGTAGATGTTGATCCAAAACGCCAGGCGCTCGTCTCCGGTAGAGAGGGTTGAGTAATCGAAATCATGCAGACGGGAGACGAGTTCCCGGTAGGCAGCATACACAGGGTTAAGAGAAAGCCTCTGGTAATCAATCGACTTACCATCCTTGTCCATAGCAATGGCTTTAAACTGGTTGATGGATTCTTTAATTTCAACGGCAAGGACAGATCCTTCTGAACCTTCTTTTATTGATGGTTTATCGGGATTTAGAGAGGTCAAGGGTTCAACCGCCAGTACCCGGTTCAGCAGCTTCTCTCGCCCCGTTATGTAAGTGTCAAGTAGAGTCATTTTCGGTCCGTCCTAATCCCGGTTGTATCCATTTATTTGGTTAGGGATCCATCCGCCACAAAGGCTGCCCAGGCAAACCAGAAGGTGTCGTGATGAGGAAGAGATACCAATCGGGTGCCTGCCAGGGGTCCGGCTATGGCTTCGCCCAGAATGTCCCATGAAGAACCGGTTTCCTGATCTTCAAATGTGCCGTTGTCATTGGCGGTAAAGGTTAAAACCTGGTCATCAACAGTAGAAAGGAACACGCCTGTTGTTCCAACGTCTCTTCCAAATTCGATCGAGCTGCTGTCCAACGCTGAGGCAGTCCCTGATTTCCAGAAGATCACAATCGGGGTTTCGTCCAAAAGTTCATTGAGTACCTGCTCTTCTTTCAGCAGGTCAAGCGAATACGCTTCACTAGGACCATCTTTCGGAAGGATACCCAGGACGCGGGCCATTGGGGGTAAATCGCCATCCTCTAGGTCTCCCGTGAAAGCAAAGGGAAAGGATTTGATGTCGTCATATCCCGGGTAAGGATTACGCCCGTAACTGCGGGGAAAACCGGTCTCAATTGAAAGCACCTGTCCATCCGGGTGTTTGGATTTAAAGTCTGCCCAGGAGATTATCGCGGAGGGCAGGAATTCAAGTTTGGTTCCGGTCAGGTCCCCAACAATTGCCTCGCCGTTAAACTGCTGCCACCAGGATTCGGTTTGGCGGTCCCACATCACCAGGTCGCTTATTCTCAGGTTGCCGCTGGTGCCGAATGTAAGGAGTTCCCCGTTGATGGTTGGCCTGGCAAAGGTCAGGGCGGTATTGCAAAGAGGGCAAAAAGTAACAACTACCGGCTGTCCGTCGACCTCATCGTTGACGATTTCGTGCCAGATTAATATCTGCAGAGGATAAGCGCGGACATCATCATTGACTTCAAGAATAATTACAGGTTCCACATCCTCTATCCAGGTATCGGCTGAATCCACGGTCTCAAACCGGGGAGAGTCGATCGGAGGGATGCCGTCCCGGGGTGGTCCACCTGAAGAAATCTCATCATAAGGCACATTGTGCAAACAGAAATTTGTGTCCCATCCATCTGTCCGGAAAGCAGGGATAGTGCCATTAAATGGATCTTCGCAGACTTCATCAGTGTGGTTTGACGAGGGGTCATTCTCATTGGCTTCTGTCACTGTTATCGAAGAGGCATCTTCATCTGATGCGCCATTATCCTCTTGAATATCATCTGCTAATAAGTCGGAAGGGCTTCCTAAATTATCAGGCGTGGCTAATCCAGAGCTGCATGCGCCCAGGAATAAAACTAAAAAAGGGAGTGCTGCCATTAAATACCAGCGGGATCTCATAATAAGCTCCTTTTATCTAAAACGCAGTTTTCAAACATGGTCGGTTGTTTTCGAGTAATAATTGGATGAGGTCAACAAGAATAAGCTTACATGGAATCCTTTGGATATTGATTTTGAGCTGAAAAAAAGGCAAGAAAAATCACATCGAGTAAGTTTTTATACCTAGCAGATATCTAAAGGCAAATGAAAGATTATAAGAGAGGATACATGAGCACAAAACCTGAAATAACTGTCTATGGTGCCTATTGGTGCCCAGACTGCCGCCGAAGCAAAGGATTCCTCGGTGAACACCAGATTCCTTATAGATGGGTGGATATCGAGCAGGATAAAGACGGAGAAGCGTATGTAATTGAGAAAAACAACGGCAAAAGAGTTATCCCCACTATTGAATTCGGGGACGGCTCAATTTTAGTGGAACCATCCAACGCGCAGCTAGCAGAAAAGCTAAATCTCAAAACCACTGCGGAACGCAGCCATTATGATTTGATCGTGATTGGCGGTGGCCCCGCCGGTCTAACCGCAGCGCTCTACACTTCTCGCGAAGGCATTGACACCCTGGTTATTGAACGGGCTGCGCTAGGAGGACAGGCCGCCACCACCCAGTGGCTGGACAATGTGCCAGGGTTTAATGAAGGGATATCAGGGGCTGATTTCTCCGGCCAGCTTCGTCTTCAGGCCGAACGTTTTGGCGCAGAACTGCTTCAAGCGCAGGATGTAGTAAGCATTCACAGCCACAGCAACTATCACTGTGTCCGTACCGGTGACGGCAGCGAGTACAGTGCCCGGGCATTACTAATTACCACCGGCAGCCGCTACAAACGACTTAATATAACGGGGGAAGAAGATTATATCGGGGCCGGCATCCACTTCTGCGCTACTTGCGATGGGGTTTTCTATAAAGGGATGTCCGTGGCTGTACTGGGGGGCGGAAACAGCGCCACAGAAGAGAGCCTGTTCTTAACTAAATTTGTTGATCAGGTCACTTTGTTGGTCCGGGAGGATAACCTCTCCGCCAGCCAGATTCTCCAGGAAAAAGTACTCAACCATCCGGATATCAAGGTGCTCTTTAACACTGAAGTTGAGGAATTCCGGGGAGAAAAGTCTAAACTCAAATCAGTGATAATAAAAAACAACAAGTCCGGTGAGACTGAGGAAATTAATCCCGCAGGGGTGTTCATATTTATTGGGCAGGATCCCAACACTGCTTTCCTGGCCGACTCCGGGGTTGAGACCAATCCCTGGGATTTCATAGTTACCGGCCACGATCTGGTTCATGATCGCTCTCTGCCGAAGGGATTCAAGTCCCGCGACCCGGCACTGCTGGAAACCAGCGTTCCCGGCATACTGGCTGCGGGTGATGTGCGGGCAGGCAGCACCAAACAAGTCGCGTCAGCAGCTGGAGAAGGGGCCACAGCCGCCCTGCTGATCCGGGAATACTTAAAGACGGTATGAGGTTAATTTAAGCCTGTATATGGTTCAATAGAACTCCATCAACCGGACAGGAATTTCATCACGGCATGGTACGGGAATTGCTATTATAATTGCTGCTATGTTAAATAAAAGAGTTCTTGATTGGATTGAGGGGTATGTACTGACCAGGATAATTATTTTTGGTGATTTTGTCGGTACTGTCAAGAGAACCAATTTGTTGGTTGATATAGATACAGAAGACGATTATTTCCGCAGGTTTGAAGGTCAAAGGATCCAGGCTCTGACTTTGCCGGTTAAAAGCAGGAACTTAAGTACTCTCCTGGGAGAAATAGATGGCTGTTTTCAGCGTGGTTGGGAATTATTGGATAACGGGGAATGGACTGAATCTGATTTTGATAAAGTTTATGAGTTAAGCCGGAAAATCAGCGCTGAGATAACGGATTTGCGAGAGGAAAATAAGGCGAACCTGTTTTAGAAAAACCAGGAATCACACATTCTGTCTGCCCGGAATTTAAACTCAAGACATGATTACTTCCAATCTTGAATCATGTTACGATTCAATCGGGGCGGCAGATCAATGATAGAGGTTGAATGTCTCCTAAAAGCTGCAAATCAACACAGGGAAGGTCCTTTGTGGCATGCCGGGGAGAAAACCTTGTACTGGGTTGATATTGAAGAAGATAGTATAGAATTATTATTTTCTCCATCCAGAGGAGTTATTCTACTATGCAACGAAAAGAAGTAGTGATAGTTGACGCAGTGCGATCACCTGTTGGCAGACATAATGGTCGCCTGTCGAGTGTCCGTCCTGATGATTTGCTGGCAGACGTTCTCAAGGCGCTGGTGGATCGTGTCGGTATAGATCCAGCACTGATCGAAGATGTATATGCCGGGTGTGGCAACCAGGCTGGTGAGGACAACCGTGATGTAGCTCGCATGGCAGCTCTGTTGGCTGGGTTCCCCATCGAAGTTAGTGGGGTTACGGTGAACCGAAATTGCTCTTCAGGGCTGGAAGCTGTCAATCAAGCTGCCAAGGCGATCATCGCAGAAGAGGCTGATGTTTATATCGGTGCAGGGGTAGAGTGTATGAGCAGAGCTCCTTGGTCGATGCCAAAACCGGAACGACCTCAACCTGTAGGGCATCCGAAGATTTGGGATACAACGGTTGGTTGGCGTTACAACAATCCTAAACTCGATGCCTTGTACCCTATTGTTAGCCTAGGCGAAACCGCCGAGAATATTGCTGACGACCTGCAGATCACTCGCGAAGATCAAGATGCCTTTGCTTTCGAAAGTCATTATCGAGCAGTGGCGGCTATCAACGCGGGTAAGTTCAAAAACGAAATCGTGCCTATCAGCGTACCCAAACGCAAAGGTCCATCAGATTCCGTGGACACAGATGAACATCCTCGGTATAAAATTACGGATGGTGAATATGTGCTTGATACCAGCCTGGAACAACTGGCTCGGTTGAGGCCAATTTTCCGCAAAGACGGCACGGTGACCGCAGGTAATTCGAGCGGTATCAATGATTGTGCAGCTGCTTTATTGTTAATGAGCGCTGAGAAAGCAGAAAAACTAGGGCTGAGACCAATGGCACGCTGGCTGGGTTCAGCTGTAGCTGGCGTGGACCCTGCAGTGATGGGTTATGGACCGGTCCCGGCGACTCGAAAACTACTTGAGCGACTAGGGCTAAAAATCGAAGATATTGGCTTAGTTGAATTGAATGAAGCTTTCGCCGCCCAATCTATTGGAGTGATGCAAAAACTGGGCCTGCCTCATGAAATCACCAATGTAAATGGCGGTGCCATTTCCCTTGGACATCCTACTGGGTGCTCCGGTGCACGTATCCTCACCACTCTTTTGCATGAGATGAAGAGGCGTGCTTCAGAAGAAGAAAAACCTTATTATGGGATGGCCACATTATGTGTAGGCGTAGGTATGGGAGTTACCACCATTGTTGAATGGATAGATAGGGATTAAAAATGGAGGTTTGAGATTATGCAACGTCCACTTACAGGTATTCGCGTGATTGGGTTAGAGCAATATATGAGCGCGCCCTATTGCACGATGCTCCTGGCAGATGCTGGGGCTGAGGTTATAAAAATCGAGCGCCCGGGTCGGGGAGATCCTCGCCGGTCCATTCCCCCCTTTGTTTCCGATGAGCAAGGTAGAAATGTGGCTGGAGGATTCATCGGTTATAACCGAAATAAGAAGAGCCTGGCACTTAATTTACGAACGGAACTGGGGCAAAAAATACTAAAAGAGTTGGTCAAAGAATCCGATGTGGTAGTTGAGAATCTGCGCCCAGGAGCTATGGATAA
>CBDVDO010000106.1:0-5869 GCA_965372765.1 uncultured Anaerolineales bacterium | reverse complement strand
AGAAAAAGGCCAAGGTCTCGTAGAGTATGCTCTAATTCTTGTATTAGTTGCAGTTGTAGTGATCGTTATTCTCTCCTTACTTGGCCCCGCCATTGGCAATATTTTCAGCAATATCGTTGGAAATATCTAAAAGAACCGTCTCGGTTCTAGGCGAGTGACCGCCTACTTAGTCACATATGCTAAACCCTACCATCCGGTAGGGTTTTGCTTATGTGAGAAAAATATTGAAAATTGACCTCACAAGATTGAAATTAAAACAACTGGAAAATATAAAAAATATCCGTTAAACTATGGTAGAGAAATAAACCGGCCTAATGGAATTATTTATGAGGTAAAATAAGGGTGCATTATTCAGGCAACAAGCTAGGAGGTTGATATGCGACGCGGAAGAGTATTCCTTTACTTAAGCTTAATTCTCGTGTTATTGGTTGTGGGGGGTTATTTCCTTTATCAAAACTTTATGAAACCCGATACGACTTCAGTTGGTGCTCCGGCGGAAGTTTCGGAGCCAGATAGAGTGGACATCGTGGTGATCACCCAGAAAGCACCGAGAGGTACAGTGCTAAACGAAACCGTCTTGGGCCTGATCTCTCTGCCGCGCGACTTATTGATTTCTGGTATGTTTACCGATTTAGACCAGGTCGTTGGTAGGCAGGCTAAATTTGATCTAGATAGCGGGATACCTTTGACGGTAAATATGTTGGTTGATAGCGCTGCGCAGCTATCTGACGCCGGCTCGGTTGCCGCTCTTTCAATTCCTGAAGGAATGGTAGCCAAATCAATCCCCATTAGCAGATTGGCCAGTGTCTCGTATGCACTTCGGCCTGGTGACCGGGTTGTTGTGATTGCTTCCATGCAGTTTATTGACCTGGATGCAGATTTTCAGACCAAACTGCCCAATTCAACTGCACTCGTTTATGGTTCAAATTTAGTGCTCTCTGCTGATGCAGGTCCACCCCGATTGACTTCAGAAATAGTTATCACGGATGGAAAGTATGGAAGAGCTGTCAAAGACGGTGAACTTGCTGAGGAGCAGATTTACGTAATACCCTCTGAAGCTCAGCGTCCAAGGTTAGCAACCCAGATTATTATTCCAAGTGCCACCGTACTTCATATAGGAGACTTCAGTTATGATGACGGCGGATTAGGGGCTGGAGATTTACCTGCACCTGAGCCTACTCCTATTGCGGCGGAAGGGGAAGTTGTCGCCGCTCCGGTTGTGAAACCGCCAGATAACATCACATTAATTGTTTCTCCGCAGGAAGCTGTGAACCTGACATATTTAATTGACAGCGGAGTTGAAATTAGCCTGGCGTTGCGATCAGCTGGGGACAGCACAGTGATTGACACGAAAACTGCAACAATGCAGTTCTTCCTGGACGATTACTCGATACCGCTTCCGGCCAAATTACCCTATGGCTTAGCCCCCAGAGTAGATAGTGTGCCGGACCCGGGAAATAATGTGGGTGAACCGAATCCAGTTCCCTAACAAAAAGAACACCAACGGTTTAGTATAAGTAATCCTATGCCAGAACAAGAATACAATGTATTGATCGTTGACGATCAAGATGAAACACGAAAGAATATCGCCCGGCTCTTGCAATTTGAGAATGATATCAATGTTGTAGGAACTGCACGAACGGGAAAGGACGCTATAAAGCAAGCGGTTGCTTTGGATCCGGATGTAGTGCTGATGGATATCAACATGCCTGACATGGATGGTATCGAGGCTACTGAACGGATCCAAGAACAGGCGCCAGTTTCGCAGATTGTAATTTTATCCGTTCAGGGTGATACAAACTACATGCGCAGAGCCATGCTTGCAGGCGCAAGGGATTTCATAACCAAACCGCCAAAGAGTGACGAGTTGGTGACTGTTATCCGCCGGGCGGGAGCAAAAGCAATAGCGATCAGGAAAGAATCCCAATTTATGGGCAGGGGAACTGGCAGTTTAATTGATCCTCGGGGAACGACAATTGCCCTTTCAGGTTTAGGAAAAATTGTTGCAGTATACAGTCCAAAAGGCGGCGTTGGCACAACTACAGTAGCTACTAACCTGGCTGTGACGCTTCATAGCTCGGAAACTCCTGTGATTATTGTAGACGCAAATCTGCAATTCGGAGACGTGGTAGTGTTTCTTAACGAGCGGGGAAGAACATCTGTTGTTGATCTGGCTCCCATCGCTGACCAGTTGGATCCAGAAATTGTGAGAGATGTAGTTATTCATCACGAATCGTCAGGGATCGATATTTTATCCGCCCCACCTCATCCAGAAGACGCAGAGAGAATTTCAGGAGCACAATTTGTAAAAGTCTTACAATTCTTGGCAAGATTGTATTCTTATGTGATCGTTGATACAGACTCGGGATTATCTGATGTGACTTTGGACACTCTGGATAACAGCGATTTGTTGGTGATGATCTCTTCTCAGGATATTCCGGCTATTATCAATACTAGGATGATGTTAACTCTGTTGACTAACCTGGGTATAGATAAACAAAAAATCCTCCTGGTCATGAGCCGATTTGACAGGCAGCTCGCAATTACGCCTGAAAAGGTCGGACATAATCTGGGACATAAAGTTGCTGCAGTTTTACCGGAGGACAGAGAAGTAGTCGTGCCTGCAGTAAATCGCGGCATTCCATTTATGATGGGGGAGGGAAAAACAAAGGAAATTGGTAAAAGTATTTTGGAATTAGTTGGAAAAATTCGGGAAAAGTTATCAAAACTGGAAGAGGAACCAGCTGACTAGAATTAAACCATCCATTTCAAGTTAATTAACAAGAAATAGGACAAAACACATGTCTCTACTTAAAAGAATTGAACAGGGAAAACCGACTGGCGATGAGGATCCTTCTCTAGTTGGAAGCGGCTCAAGATTAGGGACCTTAGAGGCCAGGCGAGTATCACCTCCAAGGAAAGATGCTCAGGATGAGACCTATGCCGATCTAAAAGTGCGGGTTCAAAATAGGTTATTAGCTGAGTTGGACCCGTCTATTGATGTTTCTGAAGTAGAAAAGGTAAGGGGAACTATCCGTGAGTTGTTTGAGCAGATCCTTACTGAAGAAAGTATTGTGCTCTCCCGGCAGGAGAAACATCGCCTGTTCGAACAGATTGCCGCGGAAATTCTTGGATTTGGTCCATTGCAGCCATTACTGGAAGACGATGCCATAACAGAAGTAATGGTAAATGGAGCGAAAAGCGTTTATTTTGAAAAAGCGGGGAAGATTTCCAGGGCTCCGATAACATTTGAAAGTAACGAGCACGTAATGCGGATCATCGACCGTATTGTGGCGCCATTGGGTAGAAGGATTGACGAATCGAGTCCATACGTGGATGCCCGTTTGCCTGACGGATCCCGTGTTAACGCTGTTATCCCTCCAATTTCTCTGGTTGGACCCTGTTTGACAATCAGAAAATTTGCCAAGGATCCATTTACAGTTGAGCAGTTAATTGATTTTGGGACTTTGACACCCGGCGCAGTGCTGTTCATGGAAGCGGCGGTTAAAGCGCGGTTTAATATCATTATCTCCGGAGGTACTGGTTCGGGGAAAACTACATTGCTAAATGTTTTATCCCAATTTATCCCGAATTCCGACAGGATCATTACAATAGAAAACGCGGCTGAACTCCAAATGCGGCAGGATCATGTGGTCACATTAGAATCCCGACCACCAAATATTGAAGGGCGAGGAGAGGTAACGATTCGGCAACTCGTGATTAATTGCCTCCGTATGCGCCCCGACCGCATTATCGTCGGTGAGATCCGTGGAGAAGAATCCTTGGATATGCTTCAGGCCATGAATACTGGTCATGATGGTTCACTCACCACTGCACACTCTAACGCGCCGAGAGACACCCTTTCAAGAGTTGAGACGATGGCATTGATGGCAGGTATGGATTTGCCCATCAGGGCTATCAGAGAGCAAATAGCCTCTGCTATTGATTTGATCATTCATCAAAGCAGAATGCAGGATGGAACCAGGAAGGTAACCAGCATTACCGAGGTTGTAGGTATGGAAGGTGAAGTGATTACGATGCAGGATATTTTCCGGTTTGAACAAACCGCGATTGAGGATGGAAAGGTTCTAGGCGAACTAGTACCAACAGGATTAAGGCCTAGATATATGGATAAAATTGAAGGTGCGGGTATACATCTGCCTCCTTCAATCTTCTCAATAAAAAGAGGATAGTTAAAACTATCTAGATCTGTTATTGAGGCTGATCTCTATGAATATAATAATCATTATTGGCGCTATACTATCAGTGATTTTGCTTGTGATCGGAATTGTTATTACAGTCCGGGACGAACAAACTGTCCTTGACGATCGTTTTTCCCATTACGTGGAGGAGGAATTTGAAGACGCAGTTGCCCTTGCTGAAGAGCAAAAGATATCTGCATTTTCAGTATGGCTGGATAATAAGCTGGAAGGGTCACAGTATGGAGACAGGATAGCGACCGGGTTAGCCCAGGCGGACTTGAAATTACGACCAGCTGAATTTATGGCCGCCATAGTAATCGCATCCTTCCTATTGGGATTTTTTGCCTGGGCAATAGGCGGCCAGAACATTATTTCTGCATTGATTGGAGCTGTATTAGGTGGGATGGCTCCTAGAATTTATATGAAGCGGCAGCAAAATAAACGAATAACTACCTTTGGAAACCAGCTTCCTGATATGTTAAATCTCACTGTTAATGGATTAAGAGCAGGATATTCCACCATGCAAGCTCTTGAATCAGTCAGTAAAGAGTTGCCGCCGCCACTTTCTGATGAATTTAACCGGGTGGTAAAAGAGATGCAATTAGGTATCTCTATGGATGACGCCCTAAATAACATGCACAGGAGAATACCCAGTGATGACCTGGACTTGATCATCACTGCGATCAACGTCCAGCGGGAGGTTGGTGGTAACCTGGCTGAAATTCTTGATATGATTTCTTATACTATTCGCGAGCGGATTAAAATTAAGGGAGAAATTAAAGTTCTTGTCTCTCAGGTGATTTATTCAGGCAGATTCCTGGCAATGCTGCCGCTAATTTTGATGGGATTATTATGGTTTGCGAATCGTGAATATCTGATGACATTTTTCTCGCCTGGAAACTTGCTTTGTGGAGGAACTATGTTGGGTATTGCGGGAGTAATGGTAGGGGCTGGATATCTAGCCATGAATAAATTGGCGGATATCGAAGTCTAACTGGATTGGAGGACTAAGGTGAATATTTATATTTGGATATTTATAGGAGTTATTGTTGTTCTTGCCGTGAGTCTTGTTGTCGTAGGTATGAGGAACCGGCAAATTGATACTCCTCTTGAAGAGAGATTGCATGAATATATTTCCAGTGGTGAACAGATCACCCTGGAAGAAATTGAATTATCCCAACCCATTGCAGAACGTATATTGGTGCCGATCGTAGAGAAAGTAGGTGAGATAACTGAAAAATTTACTCCTCAAAACGCAATTGAGCAGGTAGAATTAAAATTAGAGTTAGCTGGAAATCCGCCTGGGATTGATCCGACTATTTTTTGGGCATCAAGGTTTATTGCTGCAGTAGGGATTGGGGGTCTTTTATTGCTTGTATTTACAATGGGGTCAATGGATTGGTCCTGGGGAAAGAAATTGCTCGCAACCGGTTTGTTTTCAATTATCGGCTATTACATGCCTCAACTTCTTCTCCAAAGCAAGATAAACGCCAGACAGGATATGATTAGAAAATCTATGCCAGACGCTTTGGACTTATTAACTATATGTGTCCAGGCAGGGTTGGGTTTTGATGCTGCTATGTCCAGGGTTGCGGAAAAATGGGAAGATGAACTTGCCGAAGAGTTCGATAGGTGTTTGAGAGAAATTCAGCTTGGTAATGTTAGAA
>CBDVDO010000105.1:0-5886 GCA_965372765.1 uncultured Anaerolineales bacterium | reverse complement strand
GAATCTGAGCGAACCAATCGGGCCACATCCCAGCCGTCACGGTCAGGAAGCATCAAATCAAGAATCAATAAGTGCGGCTGCTCTCTCCGGAGCACGTGAATGGCTGTTTCGCCATCATAAGCCGTAATAACTTGATAACCTGCTTTCTCCAGGTAAGATCTAACTAAACGAACAATATCTCTATCGTCGTCAACAACTAGAATTCTTTCCATCGTTCATCTCACAGTATTGCATTTATTACTAATCCTAATACCAATCAATTAATCACTTCGCAGCGCTTCAATCGGCTCCAACTGTGCTGCCCGGCTGGCAGGATAAATTCCAAAAAACAAGCCTACTGCCGCTGAGAAAAGGGTTGCTAATAACACCGCATTTAATGTGATTATGGGATCTAATAAGAAGTCGCTTGCTGCAGCAATCTTTCCCACCCCCAGAGCCAAGAGCCATCCCAGGACAATCCCGATAGCGCCGCCAAGGAGACTTAACAAAGAAGATTCTATGAGGAATTGGGCCATAATGTCTTTTTTCTTTGCGCCGACAGCTTTTCTTAAACCAATCTCTTTAGTTCGTTCCGTAACAGAGACCAGCATGATATTCATGATTCCGATGCCGCCCACTAACAAGCTGATACCTGCCACGCCGCCAAGAAAGACAGTAAAGACTCCGGTAATTGTTGAAGCCATGTCCAAAAACATTTCCTGTGACATGATCGAAAAATCATCTTCCGCCAGCTTGAGTTTGTGTCTGTCACGGAGTATAAGAGAAACTTCATCTTCGGCGGCTTTCACAACATCTGAGGTAATTGCAGAGACATAAATCATAGATACTTCATTTTTGACCGCTCCCGGAATTAAACGGGCTTGAGCAGTCGTTAGCGGAACCATAATTTGATCATCTCCGGATCCAAATCGGGATCCTCCTTCTTTTTTCAGAAGCGCAACCACCCGGAACGGTTGTCCACCTACGCGGACAGTTTCACCCACCAATCCGTCTGATCGACCGAATAACTCTTCGGCTACATTAGCGCCCAGGATTACCGCAGAGGCAATCCCGTTAACCTGGACTGAGTTGAAAAATTCTCCTTCAGAGAGTTCCACATTTTGCACCTTGATATAGTCTTCAGTAACGCCTACTAAACTAGCCGTAGTGCCATTCCCTGCATAAGTCACCTCTGCCTGTCCCTGAACGATCGGGGCAGCAGCGGCAATCGATGGCGCAAATACCGGATCGTTGAGCGCTTCTGCGTCTTGAAGAGTTAGCGGTTTGGGATTCGTTACATCATCATAATTTGTACTAACAAATAACAAATTAGTTCCTATCCCTTCAATTTCTCCCACTATAGCCTGTTCTGTACCTGCTCCGATGGCAAGCATGGCAATCACCGCGCCCACACCAATAATAATTCCCAGCATAGTCAAAGCTGTCCGTACCTTATTAGAGGAGAGACTTTCTAACGCTTCCAGTAATGTTGATCCAAAATTCATATTCTATTTCTCCTCAATCCGTCCATCACGGAGAGATATTATCCGGTCTGTCAAATCCGCAATTTCTGGGTCATGGGTCACAATAATCAGAGTCGTTCCCCGATCCTCATTTAACTTTCGGAGCAAGTTCATGATCTCATCACCAGCTTTGGTATCCAGGTTTCCGGTCGGTTCATCTGCCATAATAATGGCTGGATTGTTTACCAGCGCCCGGGCAATGGCAACCCGCTGCATTTCACCGCCGGACAGCTCATTCGGTCTGTGGCGAATCCGGTCTCCCAGGCCGACCGCTTCCAGCGCTTCTGTGGCAACATCCTTTCGGTTCCGTCCGTTTAATTCCGCGTATCGCATGGGCAATTCCACATTAGCCAATGCGGTTTGCCTTGGAAGAAGATTAAAGCTTTGAAAGACAAAACCTACTCCCCGGTTTCGAATGTCAGCCAGCTGATCATCCGTTAATGTAGCAACACTTTCCCCATTCAGGCTGTACTCTCCTGAAGTCGGCCGGTCCAGGCATCCCAGGATATTCATCAGGGTAGACTTTCCCGAGCCCGAAGGTCCCATTATCGATAGGACTTCTCCTGGAGCAATCTTTACAGAGAGGCCGCGTAAAGCATGAACTTCCACTTCGCCCATCTGGTACACCTTGGTGATATCCTTCGCATCAACTACCCATTTGGTCATGGTGCTCTCCCTCATTAATATACTCTTAGTGTTCAAACGGGCTGCCGCCTTGTCCGGACCCCGGTCCCATCTCCTCAAAATTGATGCTGCTGGGTGGGTTAAAGACTACCAGATCTCCCGCGCTGATATCGCCGCCAAGCACTTCGCTGAATTCATCAGATGATGCTCCCAGGGTCACAGGAACCATTAATAGATTCTCAACATTTACATTATTTGGGTCGGTTGCCAGATAAACTACCTGTTCCCCCTTCACCCACCGTACTGCACGATTTGGGATCAGAAGTGCGTCCTCCACCTGTCTGACAACAATGGCTACCGCTGCAGTTAATCCCGGGCGAACATCTTCGTCCGCGTCAATCAATTCTATCGTTATTTCAAATGAAACCAGCCCCTGCTCCTTTACTCCCACCGGAGAAACTTCTACAACCGCTCCCTGGTATTCTTTCCCCAGAACCGCATCAAACGACAGGGTGACAGGCTGACCAACGCCGATCTGGTTAATGTCAATTTCTGATACTCCCACATCAACCAATAGGACGCTGAGATTGTCAATCCGGAAAGCCAGGGTGTTCGGAGAGACCAGATCTCCCGGCAGCACGTCCACAGAGGTGACCACTCCTCCAAATGGCGCTGTGATGGAGGTCATATCCAGAGAGGCTTGAGCCGCGGCAATGCGGGCTTCCGCCATGCTGATATCATCCGGATCTGGACCATCCTTGACCCGGTTATACTCTCTTTCGGCCGCTTCCAGGTTGGCCAAACCCACCGCGACGTTGGCGTCAAAAATTGCCATTTCGATTTCATCGCCCCCCTCCTGCAGCCAGTTAAGATACCAGACTGCATATTGGTGTTGGTTTATTGCAGCTGTGAGATTAATTTGAGCCTTCGCTTTGGCGATTGACCCGCTTGCATTATCGTATTCCTTCTGTTTTTGGGTCAGTTGTTTCTCCGCAATAGTCTTTTTCGCTTTGGCTGCTTTGAGTTCCTCGTCGCTGGCGCGATTTCCTGGTTGGTTGAGAGTCCAGCGATATTCGGCACTATCCAAGGCATCCCTGGCCTTGGCAACCGCCAACTGAGCGCTGGCGGCGGATTCTGCAGCTCCCTCATATAAATTTTCAAGAGCTCGCTCTGAATTAATTAAATCTTGTTGGGCAAGGTATATTGTTTGAGGTAGAGAGTTTTCATTTAAGGTAGCTAAAATCTGTCCGGCAACAACCTCTTCCCCCAATTCCACATTAATTTCCCCCACTATTCCTTTTGTTTCCCAAAATAGTATCGCGGTTTGGTCTGCGTAAACTTCCCCTGTTTCATCAACAACCGCGCTCAGGGGGCCATATGAGACCTCAAAGGTTTGCAGATCGTCGGTGCTAGCCTGCTGTTTTTGTTGAGCGCTTACTATCCCATACGCCAACCCCGCTACAACCAGAGCGGAAACAACAATTATTATTATGGTTCTTTTCTTCATTTTGGATCTCCTCGTTGATTGCAATTAGAGCAGGTCTTGCCTGTGCCAATTCTTTGTGTTTCAGAAATAATCTTTTTGTCAACTACTAGGTATCGGCACCATTTTAGCCTATAAATCTGGAGAAGTTCTGTAGGGACTGTGGTGATTATGAGGAAATTGCCCTAATTGATGGGTTTCTAAACAATTCTGTAAAGATTTTCTATCCCTTCGTGTCCCAATAACGGAAGCGGCATTCTTGAAGAATGCCGCTTCCTGTGACTTGTAAGAAGGTTTTTAAATTAAATACAAACTTCTTTGTTATTGTTTGGCAAAAATTCAGTTACCTCTTATCTTCCTTAGGGCCATCTCAGCGGCTTTAATTAACGGATAAGCTGTTGGGGGACCTGTTAGAAGAGGGTGGGTTCCAATCTGCATCGTCAACAAGGATGACACCGTCATCCGGTTTTGAATCGCCAACCCGATCACATTCACTATCTCGCCAGCTGACCGGCTTCCATAAACAGATCCACCTAGTATCAAGCCGGAATCTCTCGCAACTACCAACTTCACAATTTGTTTATGCGTTCCCTCTAATTTACCCGGGTGCTGGTCTATGCCTTCAAAACCGGCAGTGATAATATCAAAACCTTCTGCCCTGGCAGTGTCTTCTGTAACGCCGGCGACGCCAAAGGAATGCTCTCCAAACGCGGTAGCAAAATTAGATATCGTGCCGGTAAAAGTCCGGACTGCTTCAAGTTTATAGAGGTTCATCCCGGTTACTCTGGCTTCCGCGCAAGCCGTGGAGGCCAACATTGCACCAATAGCTTTGTTGGTAATGAAGTCTCTCTTTTCTGCACAATCTCCAATGGCAAAAATGTCTGGAGTTCTTGTTCGCAGATACTGGTCTACCTTAATAAAACCAAGTTCGTTGGTATCAATCCCGGCTTTTTCCGCCAGTTCCACGTTTGGTTTGTATCCCATGGAGAGGATTACCGCATCGGCTTCCACCTCAGTCCCGTTTTGAAGCAAGACACTGGTTACTTTACCATTACCACAAAGCTCTTTGACCCCTGCTCCAACTTCAACTTTTACGCCGCGATCAATTAAAATCTCCTGTGCTTTGAGCGCCAGCTCTTCGTCAAAGACAGCTCCCAGCACGTGGGGAAGGATCTCCACAACGGTGACATCTTTTCCCCTCTTGTTAAGTTCATCTGAGATTTCAACTCCAATAAATCCACCTCCAATAACCACGATTCTGTTTTTATCCTGGAGTTTATCCATCACTAAATCAAGGTATTCCTTATCTTTTGGAATAGTGAAAACATTTTCCAAATCCGAACCTTTTAGCCAATTCGGTATAACCGGGTGAGATCCTATTGCCAGAACCAATTTATCGTAAGCTACTTGTTCTCCATCAGCCAGCAGGCAGATTTTGCCCTCCGGGTCAATTTGGGTAACTTCCCCGATTATTAAGTTAACTCCAGCTTTTTCCAAACCAGTATCAGGAATTACATTCTGATCACTACTCTCTAGCGAGCCAAAAATGTACGGGATACCGCAGGGGACTACCACTGTTTTTTCTTTCCGTATCATTGTAAAATCTTTTCCAGGATAATGGCTCTTGCCTGTAAGTGCTGCCACCAAACCTGCCGCGCTTCCCCCAATAACCAACACATCAGTTTTTTTCATTCCAAGTCTCCTATAAATCACTAGTATAAATTTTTCTTATAGCCCACTTATGGGTCTATATTTCCCTACAAAAAGGATTGTGCACATTTTCACATATAATGCCCTTGTTGTCAAATATATATTACACTAACGGTTTCTGGCAGTCTCTCTGTTCTTTTTTCATTCCCCCTATAACCTGGCTTCTTGGCCTGTCTGCCCTCCTGCTTCATGTTTTCTGCGTTTACTACCCATGATCCACTTGGTATAATGCGCTTCAGCAAAGGAGGGGTGCCAGAGCGGCCGATTGGGGCGGTCTCGAAAACCGTTGTGGTCCATCCGGGCCACCGTGGGTTCGAATCCCACCCCCTCCGCTACAACAAAGCCCGGCTATTCGCCGGGTTTTGTATTCTGTTCAGAAGAAATTATTCCCCGGACAATCCTTTTTTAAGGAGGTAATGCGCAATTTCGCTGAATCTGCTAACGGCAGAGTTGGCTAATAAGTATTTGCCTCCCTAAGAATATGCCTATATCCAAAAACCCTTTGTCCCTTTTTTGTTTCAAATATGTTTTTTGTCCCATAAACTTGACGTAAGTCAATTACAAATC
>CBDVDO010000104.1:0-5953 GCA_965372765.1 uncultured Anaerolineales bacterium | reverse complement strand
TTCAATATATGCTGCCGCTTCAGATGCTGCAGATCCGGACATAATGATGCTGTCCACAATATCCATCGGACCTGCTGAAGTGCCGGCTACAAAGATACCTGATCTTTCTGTAACGCAGGGAAAAGAGTTAGTCTGCGGAATATTTACAAAGCCGTCATCTGCAAGAGAGACCTGGTAGATCTCTTCCGGATTGTAACCGGGCAGCAAACCTACGGAAAGAACAGCCAGATCATGTGTTTTTTCTACAACTTGAGAACCCTCATCTATCAACTCGACTCTGAGCACAGGATTCTGGTTCTCATCTTCCTTAATTGAAGCAACCTTGCCTTTTATGAATTCAATCCCCATTGCTTTTGCGGTCTGGAAGAATTGCTCATATCCTTTTCCGAAAGTCCGGATATCCATGTAATATATTGTGATATCCGCCAGGGGAAGTGATCCAGCCAGCAGCATTGCCTGTTTGACGGCATACATGCAGCAAACCCGCGAGCAGTATTCAACTCCTAGGGTGGCGTCTCTGGATCCTGCACATTGAATATAGGCGATGGAATCCGGTTCCTTTCCATCTCCAGGTCTGATCACGCGGCCGTAAGGACCGGTTGGCGCCAGCAGGCGTTCCATGAACATGGCATTAATTACGTTGTGATTATGTTCCGCGCCATATTCTTTTTTAGCAAAACGGGAAGTGGTTTCAAATCCTGTAGCCAGGATAATTGCCTCAGCTTTTATTTCAAGATTTTCGGGTTTCTGGGTAAAATCGATACAATCTGCTGGGCAGGCTTTCTGACATTTACCACAGAGAATACAATTTTCGATATCCATGACCGCATATTGAGGAACTGCGGTAGAAAAGGGAACGCGAATTGCTCTTGTAGCTCCATAATCCAGATCAAAGGAGCTGGGTAGATTAATGGGACAGACATATTCACACTGTCTGCATCCAGTGCAGCTTTCTTCAATCACATATCGGGGCTTTTTAAGGATTTCAGCTGTAAAACCCCCCTCTGTTTCCCTAACTCCCTGAACTTCATGGTAGGTGAGCAATTGAATGTTTGGGTGGTGGGCGACGGCTGACATTTTAGGTGTTGTAATGCAGCTGCAGCAGTCCAGGGTGGGGAATACTTTACTGAGGGCAATCATCTTGCCGCCAATGCTAGCTTCCTTTTCTACCAGCGCGACCTGGTAACCCTGATCTGCCAAATCAAGCGCTGTTTGCATCCCTGATATTCCGCCGCCTACAACGAGGGCATCAACTTTAATTTTTCTCAAAGGTGTTTCTCCTCTATGGTTTTGTCTGCAAGAGACTCCATCTTCGTCTGGACTGATCAGAGAGGGTTATGCCGCAACCGCTTCCGGTCCCGGAAAGGCTTCCATCTCATCCTGAACAAAACCAATATCTTCCAGCAGTTTATCCATTTGAGTAACTTCTTTTATGAATGGTTTTGTGCAGACAGTGCAAATCGCGGCTAATTTCAACCGCCTAGTATCTATCCCGTGTTCCTTCATCAATGGATAGGTTTCATTAATCATCACGGCAGCCCGCTCAGGACCACCTTTATAAGGGCTGTCAGTTCCGCTGTACATGACGAGAATGCCGTCAATTCCGCGCTTAAACGATCGAAGATAAAAATCTTTCGAGAACATACTGGGACAGATTACAGGCAGGATGTAGGTATTGTTGGGGTATTCTGCATGCAGTTGTCCAACAGCGTCAGCGCCGGCATACCCTCCGGATATAGTCGCCAAAATTAATATTTTTGGTTTTTTATTCTCTGCGCAATTTTCCATAATAATTGTCCTTTATGCAGGCACAGAAGTATCCCGCAAGCTAAGTAAGTTTGCGGGATACTTGGATTTCAGAACCTTATTTCTTTCGACGGATAAATAAGCGTTCGTACCCGTCGGCTTGCAGGTCACCCATGTATTCGTGTCCGACTTTTGCGCACCAGCGGGGCATATCATTTTTTGTGTTCGGATCGCCGACCCAAAGCTCAAGCACTTCTTCCACTTTAACTTTACCAATACTTTTTTTCGCTTCTAGCAGTGGACCGGGGCAGGCCATTGCTCGAGCATCGACAGTTTCAGCAGCTACGACATTTTCTAATTCTTCTGGGGACATAAGTTTCTCCTTAAAATATAATTTAACGTTTGATTTATCTATTCTTCGAGATCACAGGACAGGACCTGCTGAATTTAGTATCGGTGACCCGGTAATAAATTTCCCTTCCATCACGCCTTGACCCTAAAACACCTTTATTCTTCATCAACCGTAAATGCTGAGAAGTGTTCTGCATGGAGGCTTTTATTTCCTCTGCAATTTCGCTAACGGTCAACTCGCGGTTCCCCAGGATCCAAACAATCTGGATTCGATGTGCGTTCCCTAAGATGCCGCAAAATTCAGCTTGTTCTTGGGCTTCGGAAGTTTCAATAGGGTTCATAACAACACTCAATCAATCAACTGAATATTTAATTGCATGACAAATGAAAGTATAGGACTGAGCCCAATTTGCGATAAGTGCAATTAATCACAAGCCCTATAAGCATCATCGATAGATTGTTATAGATGGAATTTATGGATGGTCCGGAGTAACTTTTTTCCTGTAGCTTTGGTTAATTTATTAGCGGATAAAGGAGTTAATAAATTGAAATGTTAGCCAGGGAGAAAGGAGTAAAACTGGCGATTCTCCGCTCATCTTGTTAGAATAGAAAGATAATTCAAATAGGAGCAAATCATGGGTCATGACGCTTTTCTGGGAAAAACTGCCTTAATCACTGGATCAGGGAGAGGGATAGGGCGGGAGATCGCTTTGCATTTTGGGTCTTTGGGTGCAAATATTGTTGTGAATTATTTTCGGAACCGGAAACCAGCAGAAGAAACTGCTGATGAGATAAACAAAATGGGCGTCAAGGTTGAAATCATTAAAGCCAATGTGGGGAATATGGATGATTTGGAACACCTGGTATCTGAAACAGACCGGGTTTTTGGGGGGTTAGATTTTTTGATCAGCAATGCAGGGTCAGGGTATAACCGACCCATTATGGAACAACGCCCGAAGGGATGGGATTGGACCATGGATATTAATGCCAAGGCTTACCTCTTTTTAGCGCAAAAGGCAGTTCCGTTGATGGAAAAAAAGGGTGGGGGTTGGATCGTCAGCATTTCCAGTCCGGGGTCAATCCGGGTACTCCCGGAGTATGCGGTTGTGGGTGCCAGTAAAGCAGCTATTGAATCCTTAACCCGATATCTGGCTGTTGAATTGGCTCCCAGAAATATTGTAGTCAATGCAGTTTCACCGGGAATTGTAGCGACTGACGCTTTACAGCACTTCAATACCATGCAAGAGGAGGATCTCTTGGAGGAGATTGCTGAGCAAACACCAGCAGGAAGAATTGTCACACCAGAGGATGTAGCTCAGATTGTCGCTTTTCTCTGTTCTCCGGCAGCAAAAATGATCCGCGGGCAAACGATTATCGCTGATGGGGGATTTACGCTGCCTATCGGTGGTATTCAACGACCCGCTTAAGGACATCTAATTCTGAGAGTTTAATATGAGAGCTTTGTGGCTTGAAAATCAACAACTTCACTTCCGGGATGATTTACCTCTTCCTGAGTTAGGAAAAGGTGAAGTATTGATCCAACCCAGATTATCTGGGATTTGCAGTACGGATCTGGAGCTGGTCAATGGTTATTATCCTTTTACAGGAATTCCGGGTCATGAATTTGTTGGGGAAGTGATTGAAGCACCTGGTTTTCCTGATCTTGAGGGAAAGCGTGTTGTGGGCGAGATTAATATTACCTGTGGATATTGCATCCATTGCCAACAGGACAGAGGGTCACACTGTGTCAATCGAACTGTACTTGGAATTTCAGGGCGTAATGGTGTATTTGCGGACTATTTCACTTTACCTGTAAAAAACCTTCACATCGTACCGGATTCAATATCGGATGAACAGGCAGTTTTCACTGAACCATTGGCTGCGGCGCTGGAGATTCAGGAGCAGGTAAACATAAGCCCAACTGATAGAGTAATGGTAGTGGGAGCCGGGCGACTTGGCCAACTTGTTGCCCAAACCATTTCATTACATGATTGTGACCTAACAGTTATTGCTCGGTACCAAAAACAGAGAGAGTTGTTGGAAAAACGCGGTATTAAAGTCTTGGATGAAAACAATATTGAACCAGGCACGATGGATATAGTTGTGGATACTACAGGATCCCCTTCTGGTTTTGAAGTAGCCCGATCAGCAGTCCGCAGCCGGGGTACTATTGTCATGAAAAGCACATATGCAGGTACCCTTGAGATTAACCCATCCTCGTTGGTTGTGGATGAAATTACACTTATTGGATCCAGGTGTGGTCCATTTGGACCGGCATTGAATTTGATTAGTGATCGGCTGGTGGACCCAGTTTTATTACTTGAAGAATCGTTCCATATTACTGATAGTATCGCTGCAATTAATAAGGCTGGAGAGAGAGGAGTATTAAAAGTATTGATGACTTATTGACAAATATTCTTGTTTGGAACCAATTGATATCAAGTCCTTGTTATAAATTCGAATTATGTTATACTGCATTTTCAAGTAATAGTTTCTTTTAATATATTCCCAAACCCATGTTAAATATTACCTCCATATCTTGTCTGGAGTTTAGTGGTACCTAAAGATTGAAGGAAAGAAATAGAAAAAATGTATTAATCGGGGGATGGGAAACCGGAAAATTTTCCAAGTTGATTATATTGTAAATATTATAGAATCAGGATTAATTAAATCCGTGATTTTCAGGAATGTAAACTATAATAAGTTGAACGGTTTTTTTTCAGTTGATAAAGGAGGTGATACGGAAACCATAATTTTAAAGTAATAGATAAAAGTAATTTAAATTAGTAATTTTCCTAAGGAGGAGAACAGTATGTCTAAAAAGTATTTATTCTTTAGTATTTTGATTGCCGCCACCCTGATCTTGGCTGCCTGTGGGGGAACTCAATATGATTGTGAAGACGAGCTTGGATGTGTGACTTATGCTCAAGGTGAACCAATTCGGTTAGCATCTGCATTGGTAATCTCTGGAGCTAACGCTGACCTGGGTCTGGACTCTCAGTATGGTGTTGAAATCGCAATTGCCTTCAAGGATACAATTTTCGGTCATGAGATTGAGCTTCAAGCCGAGGATGATGGTTGTTCAGCAGAAGGTGGACAAGCAGCAGGTCAGAAAATTGTGTCCGACCCAACGATCGTTGGTGTAGTTGGAACCAGCTGCTCTGGTGCAGGCGTGCCGATGTCAAAAGTTATCTCAGATGCCGGTTATGCGATGGTTTCACCCTCAAATACAGCTCCTTCATTGACGGATCCTTCTGTTGCCTGGAATCCTGGGTATCTAAGAACTGCCCACAACGACGAAGTTCAGGGTAAAGCGATGGCAACATTTGCCCTGGAAGTATTAGGCGTGACAAAGGCTGCCGCAATCCATGACGGTGATCCCTATACGGAAGGACTTGCACGTGTATTCGCAGATTCCTTTGAAGAAATGGGCGGTGAAATTGTTGAGTTTACCGCAGTAAATAAAGGCGATACAGATATGCGCCCCGCATTAGCTGCAGTTGCTGCGGCGGGACCACCTGAATTCCTGTATTACCCGGTCTTCACAGCTGAAGGCGGATTCCTGACCAAACAAGCTAAAGAGGTTTCAGGTTTAGAAGACACCATTTTAGCAGCAGCTGATGGCATGATTTCTGAAGCAGCAATCGAAGCTGTTGGTGAAGCTGGGGAAGGAATGTACTTCTCTGGACCAGATTTGGGCTTCTCAGGCGAAATATATGATCAGTTCATTGCCAAATATGTTGAGGATTATGGTAGTGAGCCGATATCTGTTTTCCATGCCCATGCATTTGATGCCACCAATATGTTGTTAAGCTGCATTGAAGAAGTTGCTATTGAGGATGGAGATTCAATCCAC
>CBDVDO010000103.1:0-6011 GCA_965372765.1 uncultured Anaerolineales bacterium | reverse complement strand
ACAACTCCCGGTAAAATATGGTGTGATGGGAGTACCCTCATTAATCTTGTTTAAAGACGGAGAAATCGCAGCTCGCCTTACTGGATTCAAGCCCAAGAAGCAGCTTCTAACAACCTTCGAACCCTATCTCTAGTATCCAGAGTTTCTGAAGGATTAAATCAATAGACCTCCGATTTAATAAAACCCCGGAGGTCTACTTGTTTAACAACAAATCTCTAATCTACAGTCCCGCGGCTTTGCGCATTTCGTCTGCCCTGTCAGTATTCTCCCAGGTTAATTTCAGGTCGTCCCGTCCGAAGTGACCATAGGCTGACAGCTGTTGATAAATTGGGCGCCTCAGGTCCAAATCCCGGATAATCGCACCCGGTCGAAGGTCAAAATACTCATTGACCAGCTGGCTGATCTTCTCGTCAGGTACATTGCCTGTTCCAAATGTTTCAACGTTGACGCTCAATGGGTGAGCAACGCCAATGGCGTAGGAAACCTGAATTTCACAACGGCTGGCCAGGCCGGCGGCGACAACGTTCTTGGCTACCCAGCGGGCTGCATAAGCACCAGATCGATCAACTTTAGTGGGATCCTTTCCAGAAAAAGCTCCCCCTCCATGACGTCCCATACCTCCATAAGTATCAACAATAATCTTCCGACCGGTTAATCCCGCATCTCCCATCGGTCCCCCGGTAACGAATCGACCGGTAGGGTTAACCAAGATTTTTATCTTATCGTCCACCATCTCCTCCGGCAGCACCGGCCGAATCACATGTTCAATGATGGCTTCCCTGATATCTTCTTGTGAAATCTCAGGCGCATGCTGGGTGCTGATTAATGCCGTGTCCACTCGAACAGGCTTTCCATGCTGGTATTCAATTGTGACCTGGCTTTTCCCATCAGGTCTGACCCAATCCAGGGTCTCATTTTTGCGTACTTCCGCCAGCCTGTAGGACAGTTTATGAGCCAGGTATATCGGTGTTGGCATTAGCATCTGGTTTTCATCACAGGCATAACCAAACATCATGCCCTGATCACCTGCACCGATGGTTTCAATTTCAGCTTCTGTGATTTCCCCGCTTTTTGACTCGAGGGACTTGTCCACGCCAAGAGCTATATCACCTGACTGCTGAGAAATTGCCACCAGAACTCCGCAAGTTTGCCCGTCAAAGCCTTTTTTCGCCCGGTCATAACCGATGCCAGTGACTACCTCCCGCGCCAATTTGTCATAATTGACATCTGCTGTAGTCGTAATTTCTCCCAGCAGCATCACGTAACCAGTTTTGGTCGCCGTTTCACAGGCAACGCGAGATCTGGGATCCTGCGTTAAGCAGGCATCCAGGACCGCATCGCTGATCTGGTCACACATTTTATCCGGATGACCTTCGGTAACGGATTCAGAAGTAAATAATAAACTCGGCGCGTTATTCAATGAACTGTTCATATACCCTCTCGATTTTGAGTTTGTCCTTAATTAAAAATGCCCTTTCTGGTCTGCAAGAAAGGGCACAAACTCGACATTGCCCTCTCATCTTCCAGATTCCGCCTGCCGGAGTTGGCACCATCTGCAGCACATAGCGCTGCCCGGTTGCCGAGGTTTCAAAGGGCCGTTCCCTCCACCTCTCTGGATAAGAGTGCCTTCAAAGGCATATATTTATAGGTGGGATAATAACACGGCTGAGAGAGACTGTCAATTAAAACTTCCCCTGCTGACTGAATTAAGCAAACTCAATCCTCTCAGGCTTTAATCATGCTGTTTTTATATTCGAACTACTTTATGGTCTGGTTTTTGAGGTAGCAAAAAAGAGGCTCTCATTGTATACTTACTGTACGTTTACCCAGCTGACGCGTCAACGCCATAATAGGAAGCCATTTATGAAGATCTCTGTCCTTCAAGAAAACCTCGCCCATGGTCTGAGCATTGTATCCCGGGCAGTCTCTCCCCGCAGCACCCTTCCAGTTCTTTCAAATATTCTCGTCGCAACAGATGACGGCCGTTTAAGGCTCTCTGCTACCAATCTTGAATTGGGAATTACTTGCTGGATAGGCGCAAAAATTGAAGAAGAAGGGTCCACAACTGTTCCAGCGCGGACTTTTACAGACTTGATAAGCACAATCCCCCCTGCAAAAACCGCCATAACGCTTCATGAGCCCACCCAGACGTTAAATATTAAAAGCGGCTCCCTCAATACGGATATCAAATGCATTGACGCGCAGGAATTCCCGCCCATGCCGTCGCCCGATTTGGAAACCGGCATAGAAATCAATGTCACTGATTTTAAGGAGATGATCAAGCAGGTTGTTTTTGCCGCCTCTCATGATGAAGCCCGACCCATCCTTACCGGAGTTCTCCTCACTGTGGAGGATAATACAATGACACTTGCGGCAGCTGACGGTTTCCGATTATCTGTCAGGACCGCAAAGTTATCCTCATCAGTTCAGCAACCGGTGAAAGCTGTCATTCCCTCCAGAGCCCTCAGTGAATTAGCCCGTATAAGTAATGACGGAAGCGAAGTCATCACAATGTCCCTGCCCCCTGACCGGGGACAGGCCATCTTCCGCACCAAGGATATTGAACTCGTTTCGCAGCTGATTGAAGGAACATTCCCCGACTACCAGCAAATCATTCCCAAGGAATACCAGACCCGGACTATCTTATCAACTCCATCTTTCCTGAAATCCTGCAAGCAAGCGGAGATTTTTGCCCGGGAAGGTTCTTTAATCGCGCAGGTAAATATCAGGCCTGGCACGGAAGAGAATACGCCCGGCGAGGTGGAAATTTCCGGTCAGTCCGAAGAAACCGGATCCAGCCAGGCAATTATGGATGCCACAATTGAGGGTAATGATATCATTATCGCTTTTAACGTCCGGTACCTCCGGGAAGTGCTTGATGTGATTCGAACCTCAAATGTTGCGCTTGAAACCTCAAAATCCACCAGTCCCGGAGTAATTCGTCCGGTTGGTGATGATGACTTCCTTCATGTCATCATGCCGATGCACCTAGGCAACTGAGAGTCACATTAAATTTCTTTTCGATTGATTCTATTGACGGATTTCCCGGTTTCCAGTAACGAAACCGGGTTCTTATTGTACTTACAAACAAAGATGACAGTTCACACGGACAAGTCATCATCAATCAGATATCAAAACCGAAGATTAAACACGGCAGCAGAGTAAACTCCAGGTGCTATTTAACAGTTTGCGGGAGAGATTATGGAAAAATTTGTCGCGGTCGCTGGAAACATCGGTGTTGGTAAAACCACCTTAGTGAAAAAGCTGTGTGACAATCTCGATTGGACACCATTTTTTGAACCAGAAAGAGAAAATCCCTACCTGGCAGACTTTTATCAAGACATGCATACCTGGGCTTTCCACAGCCAGATCTTCTTCCTAACCAGGCGGCTCCGGGCCCATAAGAATCTCTACCTTCATCCCGGATCTGTCATCCAGGACCGCAGTGTTTACGAAGATGCTGAAATATTTGCCCACAATCTTTACCAACAGCAGCAAATCGGAGAAAGGGATTATCAGACCTACCAGGAGCTTTACCGGGTCCTGGTAGAATTTTTACCTCCCCCCGATCTTGTCTTGTATATCCGGGCATCAGTTCCAACCTTGCAGCACCGAATAAAGTCACGCGGTAGAGATTACGAGGAACAAATCGACCCCACCTATCTTGAACAGTTGAATATTCTGTATGAACAATGGATTGAGGATTTTAATTTATGTCCGGTTTTAACTATCCCCGGTGATGATCTGGATTTTGTTGCCAATAACGGTCATATAAATCTAATCATCGAAAAAATGCAGGAGAAATTAATGGGGAAAGAAATTGTGGTGTTTACCAAAAGCGAGGTGATGTCGCGGTAAGTTCAAGTATCTCGTTTTCGCAATTGAGAACTTAATGATTAATAAAAACCGCCAGCTTTGAATGACAGCTGGCGGTTTTATTTTTATCTATCTGCTTAGAAACTCAGACCACACCATAAGCAAGCATGGCTTTGGCAACTTTCAGGAACCCTGCAACATTTGCGCCCATTACATAATTTCCGGGATCACCATATGCATCGGCGGCATCCAGTGCCGTTTTATGGATGCTCTTCATGATGCCGTGCAGCTTCTGGTCAACTTCTTCCCGGGTCCATGATAAGCGGGAACTGTTCTGGCTCATTTCCAGGCCGGACGTTGCCACACCACCAGCATTGGCTGCTTTCCCGGGGCCGTAGAGAAGTTTGTTTTCCTGGAAAATATCAACCGCTTCCTGGGTGGAAGGCATATTCGCGCCTTCCGAGACACAAATACAACCGTTATCCACCAACGCTTGAGCGTGTTCCGCATCGATTTCATTCTGCGTTGCAGAAGGGAATGCCAGCTCTGCTTTTATGCCCTCTTTCTTCACTACGTCCCAGACACTCATGTCGGGGAAATATGGCACGTTATAAGCTTCAGCGTATTCCTTGATTCGTCCACGGCGGATGTTCTTCAGATCCATGGCATACTGCAACTTTTCCCTGTCAATCCCGGCTTCATCAATAATTGTGCCGCTTGAATCAGACAATGATATGGGTTTCGCACCCAGATCCAGCAGTTTTTCGATTGTATACTGGGCAACATTACCTGATCCACTGACTATGGCTGTTTTCTTTTCCATGCTAAGATCGCGCACTGCCAGCATTTCTCCGGCAAAGTATACCGCACCGTAACCTGTTGCTTCCGGCCTGATCAGGCTGCCGCCATATTCCAGGCCTTTCCCGGTTAATATGCCGGTATGCTCATTCATAATCTTCTTGTAATATCCATACAGATAACCAATTTCTCTGCCTCCCACGCCAATATCTCCGGCGGGGACGTCCGTATCTGGGCCAATATGGCGATAAAGCTCGCGCATAAAGGCATAGCAAAAATTCATGACTTCGCTGTCAGTTTTTCCTTTAGGATCAAAATCCGATCCACCTTTCCCTCCCCCCATCGGCAGTGTAGTGAGTGAGTTCTTAAAGATTTGTTCAAATCCGAGGAATTTTATAATGCCCAAATTTACCGAGGGGTGAAAGCGCAACCCGCCTTTATAGGGACCAATGGCATTATTGAATTGAACCCGGAACCCACGATTTACGTGCACTTCCCCATCATCGTCCATCCAGGGAACACGGAACATGATCACTCGATCCGGTTCTACAACCCGTTCATAAATTTTGGCCTGGACAAGTTCGGGGTGTCTCTCTACGGTAGGCTGCAGTGTATTGAGCACTTCCTCGACAGCCTGGTGAAACTCCGGCTGAGCAGGATCTTTCTCTTTTGTCTTAGCAATCACATCTTGAATAAGTGACACAATTTGCCTCCTTGATACATTGTTTTCTGTTTTTCTAGCAGCTGATCCGCATGCTGTGCGTAGAAGAATCTTTCTTCAGAACAACTGTTATACCATACAAACCCTGAGACGCTCTGGTGTCCAGGGACATCAAATGCATGACTATTTTCGGTGTTATTTAGTAATAATAAAACCAACCTCCTTTTGAAACAATGGGTTCTCTTTACTTCCCGGCGAGTTCCTTTTTTAATGCCATGCCCAACCGTTTAATACCCTCAACAATCACATCCGGTTGAGAATATGAAAAGTTTAATCTCATGGCATGATGTCCGCCGTCTGCATTAGGGTAAAAGTGCACTCCGGGAACATAAGCAACCTTTTCTTTTAGCGCTTTCTCGTTGAGAAAGACATTGGTATCAATGGATTCGGGCACTCTGGCCCAGAGGAACAATCCACCTTCCGGAAGTGTCCATTCACATTCCTCAGGCCAAAATTCGGTCAGGGCATCCACCATGGTATCCCTTCGTTCTTTATATGCCTCACGAATTTTATTAATGTGCGGTTTGAGGATGCCGCGCTGGCAGATATCATTCGCGACATACTGGACAAAGGTGCCGGTATGCAGATCACAGCCCTGCTTGGCTTGAATAAACCTCTTCATAAGTGCCTCTGAGCATACTATCCAGCCCAATCGCAACCCCGGCGCCATGGTCTT
>CBDVDO010000102.1:0-6033 GCA_965372765.1 uncultured Anaerolineales bacterium | reverse complement strand
AAAATGTTTTTTTAAATAAATTCCAAGAGGAACGATGCAGGCGGTTCGGGTGCCCCAACACTCCTGTGTGGGATAACATGATGGGATTTTGATTCTCCCCTTCCCTCTAATGTCCATGGACGGCCCAAAGTATTTCATCCTGAATTCACCGAAGGGCTGTCAATTATCGAATCTTAATGATTCTCTAACGATCTACTCTTGTATTCGTTATAACCAAAGATGCTGCACAATACACCGGTTATTGTAAAAATCCCAAATCTTATTGATTTGAGATTTTATATTTGTTCGGGTTCTGATTTAATCAGGGCCAGTTAGTTCTTCTTCCGGGCGGCGTCTACCTCCAGCCAGTAACGAGAGCAGGATGCCTAAACCATACAGAAGAACAAGGGGCACCATCACCAACAACATATTGATCGGGTCGATCGTTGGTGTGATCACAGCCGCTAAAACAGCAATAACCACTATAGCTATGCGCCAATTCTTAACCAGGACGGCTGGCGAAAGTATTTTCATCACTGTGAGGAGATATGCCAATAACGGAAACTCAAACAAAGCCCCAAACCAGAACATCAACCCGGTCACGAAGCGGACATAGGAGGAAGGCCTGATCTGGGTTGGGACATCCAGGAAATTTAACAATATAGGCAATCCGGCCGGGAGAATTAAGTAATAAGCAAAAGCCATACCCCCGAAGAAAAAAACCACCACCAGGGGAATGGCCAGCAGCCCGATTGCCCTGGCTTTGCGCGCGAGTGCCGGGGCAACAAAAAGGAAAACCTCGAGAATGATATAGGGCAGCGCAGCCGCAAAAGCCGCCAATAAAACTACCCGCATGCCAACCCCAATTGGTTCTGTCACATCTACCGCACTTAGCTGATCAAGACCTCCGATCGGCTGGGAAACAAAGTCAAGCATTTCGGAGAGAAACGCAAAACAAACTGCAGCACAAATCAACAACACGGCCAATGAACGCAGCATATGATTACGCAGAGCGCCAACATGTTCCAGAAAACTTGCCGGCTCTTCAAAAGCCAGCTGCAAGCTGTCAACCATGGGCGCATCGCCAGGTTCTTCCAGGAAAAAATCTCTGGTTTTCCGGAATGGGGCTGAAATCCATTTTCCAATCAGCTGAAAAGGTTTCTTTATCCGTCTGAAATAATCCCTGTTTTTATCTTTCACTTTCTCCTCAAACACACTGCCCGGGACAGTTCCCTACTTGTTCGCCGGGTAATACAATATTATTTGCTAACTCAGTCAAAGAACCGCTTATTCAAACAGCGGTTCCTGAAAAGTTTATTCATTCCTGCAGCCGTCGGGGGAATTTGGCGGGGGATCTCCAGCCCCGGATACCAGGGTCAGGAGTCTTTTTCTTCCTCCCAGGCTTCCTCTTTCCCCTCAGCTTCCTCTTCATCCCCACTCTCCAGGCCGTCTTTAAAGGCTTTGATTCCTTTGCCTAACTCACCGCCAATTTTGCTAATCCGGCCCACGCCAAAGATAATGACAATTATCACCAGGATAATCCCTAATTCTAGCGGTCCAAGTCCCAACATGGTCAATCCTCCAGTAATTTTATTCCCAATATCCCAATTATACCTCTTGAAGAAGGAAGAGGAACGAGTTTAATAGTTTCTATTTTTTCTGAATTTGAAGACGGGAAAAAAGGTCTTCCCCGGATAGAGTCTTGTAACGGGGATCATCCAAATCAAATACCTGGGAAATCTCCCAACGTTGACCCGCCATTTTCAATAAGGAAGGTCGGATCACGACCAGGGATGACTGATAAGATCCACTGTCCACGGCTGCCAGGCCAGCAATCCAGCCTTTCCCCTGGTTGAATTCCAGCGGGCCCAACTCATCCACGACCAACAGATCACAGGGTACCGCGTTAATCAATGCCTGATTGCCCCACTGAACAATCTCGGGATAAAATGACCAGCGCTTGGTTTCCAATCCGGTCTGATCTTTCTCCTTCAGCACAGCCAAGTGCCGCTGTTCCCAATTTTTCAGATTGATGACATCAATCCCCCTTTTTTCCCCTTCAAGAAACACCGCCGGTGAGAGCAGTCCAGCCAACTGGACCCCCTCCTCTTTTGCCTTCTGAGCAAGTTCCCGACACAGGCTGGTTTTTCCGGATTGGATATCACCGGTAAGGATGATTATTTTTCCTGGGCTCATCAGCTTTTATCCATTACTACCATTGTATACCCGTTGGTCTGTTCCACCCGGATGGGCGTTCGATAGATCGTAGAAAGATTTTCAGCCGTGATCACCTCGCAGAGATCCCCCTGGGCAGCAATATTTCCCCGGTTCATCAGCACAAAATAATCTGCCGCAAATATCGCCGCATTTGGATCGTGGGTGGTCAGGACCGAGGTTTTCCCCCGGGTGGACATCTGTTTTAATAATTTCAGTATCCTGTTCTGGTTTTCAAGATCCAGGTGAGCTGTAGGTTCATCCAGCAGAAGTATCCGGGTTTGCTGGGCAAAAACACGGGAGATATGAACCAGTTGACGTTCTCCTCCACTTATCTCAGTGACTGGTTTTTTTGCCAGATGCGAAATCCCAGCAGACTCGAGCGCGTCTTCTGTGATCTTGACATCACCCTCCCCGGGAAGCTGAAATGGTTTTAAATAGGGCGATCTGCCCAGCAGCACATATTCAAAGACTGAAAAGTTAAACGGAATACTCTCAAATTGCGGAACCAATCCAATCATTTGACTGAGATTCTGCCTGGAATATTCCCGATGGGATTTTCCTGAGACCTTTACCTGGCCTTTAAATGGCTTAAGCAATCCCAGCAGGATATGGAGCAGGGTGGTTTTCCCCGTGCCGTTGGGGCCCAAAATCGCTGTAACTTTCCCAGCCGGGATATCCAGTGACAGGTCGGTCAGCACATTGGGGGCATCCGGATAATACCGGAAATATATGTTTTCGAGGGAAAGTATCTTATCCATCCCGTCTTACCTTTATGCCAATACTGATCATCAGATAAATAAACAAGCCTGCGCCAATTGCAGAAGTTAGTATACCGAGTGGAATTTCTCCCGGGAGCAGCGTTCTTGCCAGATCATCTGCAATCACCGTAAACCCGCCCCCTAGCAGCATAGCAGCCGGGATGGATTTTTCAGCGCTGGCACCAAACAACCTGCGGGATATATGGGGGATGATCAATCCTACCCAGCCGATCACACCGCTGATCGCGGTGAGTGCCGCAGCAGCTGAGATAGTCATCACCAGCAGGATTATCCGCTCCCGGGATAACGAGGCTCCCAGAGAAAAAGCTGTATCGTCATTTAGGGAAAGCAGGTTAACCCGCCAGCGCATAGCGTACACCGTGATAATACCTGCCAGGGCAAACGGCAGCACAAAAAGAAAATCCCGCCAGGTCACGCTGTACAACCCGCCCAGCAGCCAGAAGATGAGTTCCGGTAATTCAGTGAGTGGGTCAGCGATGTATTTTAAAATACCTATACCTGCCGAAAACAGAGCGGAGACAGCCACTCCTGACAAAATCAGGCGCAGCACCCAGCCGCCGTAGCGGATACGGGTAGAGAGTAAGTATGAGAGCAATAAAGCGAGCAACCCAAAAAAGGTGGCGCTCAGTTCAATCACCAGCGGATGGCGGTTTAACCACAAAATGCTGACAGCGGCGCCAAACGCCGCGCCCTGGGAAACTCCCAGAAAGCCCGGCTCTACCAGGGGATTCCTGAAAACCATCTGCAGAACCGAGCCGGCTGCAGCAAGAACCATGCCCAACAGCAGCGCTGTTAGCAAACGGGGAAGTCGCAAATTCAACACTAACTGACGAGCTAGCGGATCCTGAAACAGGAGCCTGGGGGGCATCCAGAATGGTTCAGGGTAACGTCCGATAAAGACCGATACCAACAAAACAGCCAGGACCCCTAAAGCCAGGAATAGAAGCGTTTTCGAGAAAGAATATTTTTTCATCAACTGTTAATCAGGGAAGATCGCCAGTTAGAATTGGCAGAATCTCTGCATCAATCACCCCGGGTTCCAGATTGTAAAGTTCCGAGTAGAATGATATTACCTCTTCCATGATATCGATCTCAGCCGTCAAATCCGGGTGGATTTTTGTTGCCAGCCACTGCAAGCCCAGAATCCAGCGGGTATCTGGTTGATCCCAGCTGTAAAAATCAAAGCCAAAAGCAAAGAGTTGATCGTTTTCTACTGCCCGCAGGTTGCCCCAAATAGGGTTGTTTAGCAAATCAGCTTTAACGGCGCTGGCATTGCCCGAGTAATCAATAATGTAAATTTGGTCCGGATCCCAGGCTGCGATTTGCTCCAGGTTAACTATTGTCCAGCCGCCGCTGACTTCCAGGCTCTTCCAAACCGGAGAACCAGCGGAAATTTCCACCATGGTCGTCTGCAGCCAGGAAACCGGGGGCACACTGAAAGCGATTTCGCCACCTGTATCAGTGTACTTTAGGATCAGGACCTCTGGCATCTGATCTGGTCCGACACCGGATACCAATTCCTCAACCCGGGTCACCCGATCCTGGTAAAAACTAATGATTTCTTCCGCCCGGTCCGGTTTACCAAAGACCTGTCCCAGAACGACCATGTCCTGGTAAAAAACCTCCGGCGTTTCCAGATCCAGGTAGATTACCGGAATGCTTAACTGTTCCAGCGGTTCTCCCAACTTCTCAGCCATAAAACTTTTCAGGATCACAAGATCACTTTGTGCCACAGCGATTTGTTCTGGACCTGCATTCATCTCGAACATCTCTTTATCGTGGATTCCCGGATCAACTACCGGCAAAAAACTAAAGGCGGATTGTTTTCTATTTTCCAGGGCAATCACTTTCTGAATCGCATCGTCAAAGAGAAAAACCGCATCCTGGACCATAATGGTTGCTTTTCCGGCGATGGCAATGCGTTCTGGAACTCCATCCAGGATCACCGTATGTCCAGTCGTATCAGTAATCTCTATGCTTTGTTCTGGGGGAGATAATTCCGGCAGCACATTGCAGCCGGAAGCATAAACTAATACTAAGAATGTAATTAATAATCCTTTCTTCATTTGACCCACTCCCTCACCTTGAGATTAAACTCAGCTATGAATTATCTGGGAATTTGTTCCCGACAGTTTTCCAGCCATTCCAGCATGGCGTTTATTTGTCCAATTCTAAAAAGAAATACCTGCGAGTTAATAAAATTATCCTTCTCCAGGGACTGATTCTGCCGCTGCAGATTCTGGAGCCAGCCGTTGCAAATCTTGATCTGCTGATTAATTAATTCTGCCGCTCCTTCTCCTTCTTCCCGAAGAAGAAAATAGAGTTTAGAAAGGAAAGCCAAGCGGATATAACGGCTGCTCATAACCGGGGAGTTCATCCAATTCTCAAGGGCTTTTTCCCCCGGGGAAGTAAGCTGGTATACCTTTCGATCCGGGTAAGCACCCTGGCTGCTGATAGAAACTGAAAGCAATCCTTCCGTTTCAAGTTTATCCAGCAGATAATACAATTTACTGCGTTTAATTTGCCAGATTAAGGATAACTCAGGGGTTTTTCGCAGCCGGTCATAAAGCGCATATCCATGAGCAGGCTGCTTGCGGATCAAGCCAAGCAGAATATATTCCAGAGTGTGTGCGGATGATTTTTTTGCCATACTATTCAGATATTGAATATACAGACACTGAATAAGTTTACTAAATTTTTCAGGTCCTGTCAAACATCCAGTTTAATGTTATTTTCCTTGATCAATTTTGGAATCCCCCTCTTTTAGCCTTCTTGAGGAAAAGCAGGTTTTTATCCCCCAATAAAAAAATTCAGGGCCGGTATCCCAGCCCTGAATTCAACTTTCTTTATCGCAGCAATCGGGCAACTTCGTCCTCTTTCCAATCCACCACAATCTCTCCATTTATATAAAATGTCGGCGTGGTTAAATTGCCACCAGTCCATTCTTTTACCTGTTTGGCCGCAGCTGGATTGCGAGTGACATCATATTCTGTGTATTCAACCCGGTTATTTTCAAACCACAGCCTAGCCCGCCGACAGCCTGGGCACCACTTATTAC
>CBDVDO010000101.1:0-6139 GCA_965372765.1 uncultured Anaerolineales bacterium | reverse complement strand
TCAGATTAAGGAAGAGGTTAAATGAAAACTTCAAAGAGAACTTTAATTTTTCTAGCAGCTGCTGTTTGGTACATTGGCGGAGTGATGCTATTCCGAAGCGGAGTGAAGTTGATCTGGAACGTTGTTCAACTCAAACCAGGCGGTCCCTGGCCCTGGCTGGCGGTCCTGGCGGGAGTGATTTTGGGAATTATTCAGGTAAAAACTATTTTTGCCCGCAGTTGTCGGAAAAACCTGTACAGGATCAACAGCCTGGAAGATCCGAGAATCTGGCAGTTCTACCGCCCTGGATTTTTCTTCGCCCTGGCAGTAATGATCACTTCTGGAGTCCTGTTGAATCATTGGGCTCAAGGGAATTATTATTATATGCTGGGTGTGGCCGGTTTGGATTTCGCGCTCACAATCTCATTATTAGGCAGCAGTTATGTTTTCTGGACCAAAAAACAAGCACAAGGCGATTAGGATTGATTCACTACTTAGAGGAAGCCTTTACTCCAAAATCAGAAGTACCTGCTTGCGTTCCACGTGTGCATTCATTTTGGCTTGAATCCTGGTTATCCGGCCTGCCCGGGGAGCGGTGAGTTCGTTCTGCATTTTCATCGATTCCAGGATCACCAACACGTCCCCTTCATCCACTTCTTGCCCTTCCTTGACCTGGATATCAATCACCAGGCCCGGCATGGGCGCCTGGATGACGATCTTTCCTTCCTCTTTTGACGACTGTCCAGCAGCCATTCGCAGGCGGCGCTCCCGCTCATCTTCAACTTTAACGGAGAACTGATGACCCCTTAACAGTACCTCCCAAAACCCATTGTCCTGGTAGATATTTATCTCATACGACTTACCTTCAAGAAGCAGAGAGTAAGACAGGTGCTGGCGGAGAGCTTGAAAGTTAAGCTCATAGGGCTCTCCATTGATCGCGATCCGGGTGTCGGATAGAATCTCGATTTGATATTCCACCCCCTCAATTTCGGCGAAGTATTTTTCCGTCATGATCTTATTCTCGGGTTTGTTCCCAGCGGCTGACCCATTTCCAATTGCTTATATCTCTTTTTGCCCGTTGAATTTCCAGTGCAGCCCGCTGGCTTTGATCATGAGCAGCGAGGGTTGCAGCCAGGGCAGCTATTTCGGAAAGAGTTTTATCTTGATGGCTGGTTGACAGAGGTGGCAAAACATCCTGGACAAATTGCGTGTTGAAATTACCAGCCAGAAAATCAGGATTTTGAAGCAGGTTCTGGTGAAAGGGTATATTGGTCCGGATTCCGATAATCCGGTATTCTTCCAAAGCGCGTTGCATGCGGGCGATGGTTTTCTCGCGGCTTGATTCATGAACTATCAACTTGGCAATCAGGGCATCATAATAGGGAGATATCTCATATCCGGAGTAAACGCCGGCATCCACTCTCACTCCTGGACCTGCCGGGAGTAGTGATTGGGTGATGATGCCGGTAGAGGGCAAAAATCCCCTATAGGGATCTTCAGCGTTGATGCGGCATTCCATGGCCCACCCGGTGAGAGATATGTCCTCTTGTTTCACCAGCAGCGGCTGCCCGGCAGCAATGCGAATTTGTTCCTTTACAATATCAATCCCAGTCACTGCTTCAGTAACAGGGTGTTCTACTTGAAGACGGGTATTCATTTCCAGGAAGTAATAATTTTTATCTTCGTCCACCAGGAATTCGATTGTTCCGGCATTTATATAGTCCACTGAGAGGGCAGCCTGGACAGCAACTGCGCCCATCTGTTCCCTTAATTCCTGGTTGCTGCCGATGAACGGGGATGGGGCTTCTTCGAGGAGTTTTTGATGCCGCCGCTGAATTGAACACTCCCGCTCTCCCAGGTGGATCACATTCCCCTGCTGATCTGCCAGGATCTGAATTTCAATATGGCGGGCTCCTTGAATAAGTTTTTCAAGATAGATATTGCCATCCCCGAAAGAGGACTCTGCTTCACGGCGGGCAGCTTCTAGAAGCCCGGGCATTTCCTCCAGGTTTTGAACTTCCCGCATACCCTTTCCCCCGCCGCCCGCGGTCGGTTTGATTAGCAGCGGAAAGCCGATTTCCGGAGCAAGTTTTATAAGCTGTTCATCTGGCAGATTACCTTGACCATCTGTTCCAGGAACGACCGGAACACCTGCTGCAGTTACAGTGGCCCGGGCTGCCTGTTTGTCCCCCATAGCAGCGATTGAGGAGGGTTTGGGTCCGATGAAAGTGATACCGTGATCCTGGCAGGCTTGTGAAAAATCAGCCCTTTCTGCCAGGAAACCATATCCGGGATGTATCGCGTCAGCCCCGCAATTTTGGGCAAGTTGGACGATCTTATCTCCTCGAAGATAAGACTCGCTGGCTTTAGAAGGACCCAGGTAGTAGGCTTCATCGGCATAACGAACATGCAAGCTGTGCCGGTCTGCGTCAGAATATAGCGCTACCGCCGGAATATCTAATTCGCGGCAGGCCCGGATAATCCGGACAGCAATTTCACCTCTGTTTGCGATTAGGATCTTATTAAACATCGGTTTTTCTTAATGGATAGTTCATCCGGGATTTCATAAAGGTATATTTCCATGTTTTTTGCCGGGATTTTTGTCTCTTTTGTTGCTTAACATTTCCAGACCATTAATCAACCTTGCCCGGGTGCCGCTGGGCTCAATGATGTCATCAATGTAGCCTCGAGATGCTGCAATGTAGGGGTTGGCAAATTTTTCCCTATAATCCGCGACAAGTTCTGCTCTTTTCTTGTCCGGATTTTTTGCCTTTTGGAGCTCTTTCCGGAAGATGATATTCACAGCTCCTTCAGGTCCCATCACCGCTATTTCTGCGCTGGGCCAGGCAAGATTGATATCTCCCCGGATGTGTTTGCTGCTCATCACGTCATAAGCGCCGCCATACGCTTTGCGGGTAATCAAGGTGATTTTGGGAACGGTTGCTTCAGAGAAGGCATAGAGCAGCTTTGCTCCAGACCGGATGATTCCTCCATGTTCCTGTTCCACACCGGGCAGAAAACCGGGTACATCCACAAAGGTCAACAGCGGAATGTTAAAGGAATCACAGAAGCGGACAAAACGGCCGGCTTTTTCTGAGGAATCGATATCCAGCACGCCAGCCAGGAAAGCAGGTTGATTGGCCACAATACCGATGCTGTGGCCGCCCAGGCGGGCAAAACCCACCACGATATTCTGGGCAAAACCCTTATGAATTTCGTAAAATTCACCTTCATCTACCAGGAGCGAGATTACTTCTTTAATGTCATAAGGTTTGGAGGGATCATCGGGAATTATCGAGTCCAGAGCAGGCTCAACCCGCAAGGAACTATCCTCTGTGGGTACGAAGGGAGGATCCTCCATGTTGTTTTGCGGGAGATAGGAAAGTAATTTGCGGACCAGGAATAAGGTGTTCGCTTCGGTATCTGCGACAACATGGCAGACTCCTGATTTTTCTGCGTGCACGTCTGCTCCGCCCAGTTCTTCAAATGTCACCTCTTCGTGGGTTACCGTTTTTACTACTTCTGGGCCGGTGATAAACATAAAAGAGGAGCCGCGGACCATAAAAATAAAATCAGTTATAGCCGGGGAATATACTGCACCTCCAGCACAGGGACCCATGATGACACTAATTTGGGGTATCACACCGGAGGAGAGAGTGTTACGCAGGAAAATATCTGCATAACCACCCAGTGATACAACACCTTCCTGGATTCGAGCTCCCCCGGAATCGTTAATCCCGATAATAGGAGCTCCGTTTTTGAGGGCCATATCCATGATTTTGACCACTTTTTCCGCGTGGACTTCCCCTAAACTTCCTCCAAACACAGTGAAGTCCTGAGAAAAGACATAAACCAACCGGTTGTTGATGGTCCCCCAACCCGTGGTGACGGAATCGCCCAGGATTTTATTCTGGTCAGTGCCGAAATCTGAACTTCGGTGTTCTACAAAAGAATCCATCTCCCGGTATGATCCTTTATCCAGCAGCAGATCCAGCCTTTCCCTCGCGGTTAGACGTCCCTTCTGGTGCTGCTTTTCTATCCTCTCTGCTCCCCCTCCCAGCTGGCTTTGAGCTTTTTTATCACGCAGTTTCTGGATTTCTGGATTTTTAGGTTTTTCTGGCATAAGAACACCCCGTCAGGTTTATTTTGCAGAATTTCCGCTGAAGAAAACACGACTATTGGTTAGGTTTAAACTGAGAAAAACAGCAGATAACCCTAACATAGTGAACACCAAATTGATTAACCATCGGGTTTGCAGCTGCTCAGGCTCTGATATCCAGATCAAGTCAATCCAGAATACCCCTGCGAAAAGCAAGGTCAGTATCAGGCCGACTTTTGCAGCCCATGTTTGTCCTGTCCACAAACTCCAGGAAAGGATTAATCCGGATACCCCCCACACAAAACCGTCAGCTGCCAGGTAAAAAGGAGAGACAGTGATTGGCAAAGCAGTCAGCATTTCCCACTGAGTGATTACCTGGCTTAACTTCAGCAGATGAAAAAGGCTAACGAGTAAGACAAAGATGCTCAAAACGGTGATATTCCGGGGGCGGCTTTGCCTTTGGGATTTCTCAGCAGAAGGTTCGTTTTGCGGCATGGATGTTATTTTTCACCAATAAAACTTGCTTGTCGCATGTCAGAAGCAAGTTACCGAAGTCCTGTTTCCAGCCGTGAGATTACCATCCGTAGGATTTCGCTGGTACCTTCATAAATTTCAGTGATTTTTGCGTCACGGTAATACTTTTCGATGGGTAGTTCCTTGGAATATCCCATCCCGCCGTGGATTTGGACAGCGGCATTAGCGCAAAAGTTTGCTGTTTCAGAAGCAAATAATTTTGCCATAGCAGCTTCCAGTGAATAGCGTTCCCCTGTGTCTTTGTGGCGTTCTTTTGCAAAAGCCGATTGATAAATCAGCAATCTGGAAGCTTCGATACGGGTTTTCATATCAGCCAGTTGGAATCCGACCCCTTGAAACTGTCCGATCTTTTTACCGAAGGCCTCCCGTTCTTTTGCATAAGCCACGCTGGCTTCGTAGGCAGCTTCCGCAATGCCCAGCGCCTGGGAGGCAACCCCGATCCTGCCAGCATCAAGCACAGTCATGGCGATTTTGAATCCCTCTCCTTCTTCACCTAAACGGTTTTCTACAGGACAGCGGTAATCCTCAAACACCAGCTCGCTGGTCGCTGAAGCCCGGATGCCCATTTTTGGTTCTTTTTTCGCTCGAATGAATCCTGGCTGCTCAGCATCTATGATAAAAGCAGTCACGCCGCGGTGTTTTTTTTCTGGATCTGTCATGGTGTAAAGCAGGACGTAATCTGCTACAGGACCGCCAGTAACCCATGATTTTCGGCCATTGATGACATATTCATCCCCCTCTCTGACTGCCCTGCTGAGCATTGTTCCCGCATCTGAACCGGACATGGGCTCTGTGAGGGAATACGCTCCGATTTTCTCGCCCTTTGCGACAGGCACCAAATATTTTTGTTTTTGCTCTTCCGTGCCATAGTTCAAGAAGGCATAATTGAAAAGGGAATTATTTACGGACATAATTGTCCCATGAGAGGCATCGGCTTTGCAGATTTCTTCTAATGCCAGAACGTAAGACAACGTATCCATGCCGGCGCCGCCGTATTCTTCCGGAACCTCAAGACCCATAAAGCCCATTTCGCCCATTTTTTTGATAGTTTCCATTGGGAAATCACCGCTTTCGTCAAACTCCGCAGCGATGGGTTTAATTTCCTTTTCGGCGAAATCCCGGGCTGCTTTCTGAATCATTTTATGCTCATCACTTAAGGTGAACCCAAGACCATTTGCTGACATTGAATAATCTCCTTCTCCTGATTGGCTGTAGGGGGAATTGTGTTTTTGATTATAGCACTACACGGCCTCAAAATCCTACTCAGCGGCGTCAAACCTTCACACAAACTGTGATTAATTCAGAAACTGGCCTGGAAACTTATCATCCGGGCCAGTTTTGTTATTTGCGCTGAGATTTGATCTTGTGGATGGCTTAGTCTACTGTCAGGGTTTTACTGAGGTTGCGGGGAAAATCCGGATCATAGCCCCGGCTAAGGCTGCAGTGGTAAGACAGGATCTGGAGCGGAATTACACTGAGTAAAGCCAGAATTGCTGCCCGGAGTTCTTCCGGAACGTCAATTTCCGG
>CBDVDO010000100.1:0-6195 GCA_965372765.1 uncultured Anaerolineales bacterium | reverse complement strand
AAATGGAGCCACAACTCGCACCTGGTGTGTTCTGAGCCCTAACCTGGCAGCCAAACCATTCCGAATTGGAATGGGTGACTGGGTTGCATCCCAGACAGTAAGATGCTGGTTCTTCTCATCCCAATTGGCAACGATTCCCCTGTTCTCCATTGCGACAGCAGCCCCGCGATCAAGCTGGAAACGGCGATTGATGACCAGATCAGCTTCTTTCCGGGCAGCCTCATAATCTCCTTTATTTTGGATGAGGTGTGCGGCCAAATTTGTATCCAGGTCATCATGAACCAGGACACTCCCCGGTTCCAAACATTTTTCCAGATCTACCACAGCTGGCAATGGTTCAAATTCAACCAGGATCTCCTCGACTGCATCCTCTGCAATGTAGCGGCTCTCGGCAACGACAACCGCAATGATCTCCCCGGCATGTTTGACTTTATCTTTTACCAACGGAACCTGCCGGCGGGAATTAAACACTACATTTTCCAAAGACGGCGGTGGAGAAACCAGGGGAGGTCCCGGTTCCCAGGCATCTCCCATATCCTCTGCAGTATAGACTCCCACCACGCCGGGAACTTCCAATGCTGGATTGACATCTATACTGATCACTTTGGCGTGGGCATAATCGCTGCGGAAAAAAGCGGCATGAAGCATACCGGGCAAACTCACATCACCTACGAATAATGCCTGACCGGTCAGCAAGCGGGGGTCTTCAACCCGTTTAACTCGTTTTCCGATAACTTTATATGTCACAACTGCACTCCTCTTTGATACTCAATTCACACCTAGTCCTCGATCGTCAAATCAACGAGTTCTCAAGCATTCATTTTTTCAGCAGCCAATTTCACAGCATCAATGATATGTTGATACCCGGTACAGCGGCAGAGATTGCCAGAGATGGCTTCCTGGATTTCCTCTTCTGTGGGATTTGGATTTTCTTCCAGATAGGGGATCAATGTCATTAAAATGCCGGGGGTACAGAAACCACACTGCAGGGCATGTGCTTCCCTGAAGGCTTCCTGCAAGGGATGAAGGTCATCCAGAGTTCCCAAACCCTCAACGGTAAGAATCTCACGACCATCAACCTGGGGCGCAAATAACAAACAAGACCGCACTGCTTCCCCATCAAGCAAAATTGTACAGGAACCGCAGACTCCATGTTCACAACCGACATGAGTGCCAGTTAATTCCAGATCGTATCTGAGAAAATCACTTAAAAGAGTGCGGGGATCAACCGATCGTTGATAGGGAGTTCCATTGACAGTGACCGAAATAGTTGTTGTGTTTTCCATGGTGATCTCCTTATTTTCCGCCCTTGGCCCGCTGATAAGCTTCTGCTAAAGCCCGTCGGGTGAGAACGTTTGCCAGGTGCCTTCGGAAATCAGCGGTAGCGTGAATATCATTCCCGGGGTCAATCTCTTCTGTGGCGGCTTTCTCAGCTGCAGCAATAATTAAATCCTCATTAATTTTTTGGTCCTGAAGCAGCGCCGCAGCTTCCTCGGCCACTATCGGCCCATCTCCAGCGCTCAAGTAAACCAATCTAGCAGACTGGCAACGGTCTTTTTTATCAAGGGTCAATACTGCTGCGACACCAATCAATGCAAAATCATGCGGACGGCGGGCAACCTCTTTCAATGACCATCCGGATCGCGCAGGCAAGTCCGGAATTTCAATTTCAACTAACAGATCTTCCGGTTCCAGGGATGTCATCAGCAGCCCAACAAAAAATTCGCTGGCAGGAACCCAACGTTCTCCTTCCAAGTTCTGAATTTTGAAGCGGGCTTCCAGGGCAGTTGTTACCGCGACCAATTCTGCAGAAGCATCCGCATGGGCAAGACTTCCGCCAATTGTGCCCCGGTTGCGGATCTGGATGGTTGCGATTTGAGGCATGGTTTCATGAAGCAGGGGAACTCGTTCTTTAATTAGGGAATCACGTTCAGCCTGGGTGTGACGAACCATCGCCCCCAGGCGGATTCCTTTTTCATGGGTTTTGATATAAGAAAGATCCGGGATATTATTTATATCCACCAATACTGCTGGCTGGACAAGGCGAAAATTCATCATTGGCACCAAGCTTTGTCCCCCTGCTAACACTTTCGCATCGTATCCATGTTCTTTCAATATGGACAAAACTTCTGGAACCGTCTTGGGAGCATAATACTTAAAGGGTGCCGGTTTCATAGGCTAATCTCCATTGTTGGAATCGCCGGTGCATTCCATTATATATTATGTAATATGCATTAGGTGAAATTCTTGTTAAGCTCTCTCCGCAAACAACTTTCCAGGGTTGTCGGTTGGCGACCAAGTAGCCAGCCGAGAACCAGGGAATTTCCACTAAAACCAACCTTCTTGTAATTCTGGAACATTTTCAGTAGAGTATGTCTTTGATAGGATCCCAGGCCATTTTTAAAAGCCTGGGTTTCCCAGGTTTTATAAGGTATTCTCTGAGCTTGAATATCTTTTCCAAGCACTTCACTTAATACCGCTGCAACCTGAGCTTGGGTGATCGGTCCCGTCCCTACCAATTCATAGGTCGCGCCTGTATGACCAGGTTCAGTGAGCACAACTGCCGCAGCTTGACCAATGTCCTCCAGATCCACCAGGGAGATTCCTGTTTCAATTGGATATGGCACCCGATAAACACCTCCCTCAAGGAGTTTGGGGATAAGTGAGGCAATATTCTGCATATAGGCTGTTGGCTGCAGGATAGTGAAGGGCAGCCCGGATTCAATTAAGTGCTCTTCAACCCGCAGCTTCAGCCAGTGATGGGGCATGGCTTCAATCTGGGGATGTAAAACCGAGTGGTACACAAAATGCTCTACCCCGGCTTCTTTGGCAGTCTGAATGACCCCTACCCCAATATCCACCTCCCCGGGATGCACATTTGGACAAATATGGTAAACGGCCTCGACTCCTTCCATAATCTCTTGGAGATCATTCAAATTGAGAAGATCTCCCAGGTAGATTTCGCTTACTCCGGCTGATTCAACCGAATCCTGATATTCTTCTTTATGAACCAGGGCCCGTACAGATGCTCCAACGCTGACCAGCGCCCGTGTAACTGCCTGACCTGTTTTTCCAGCTGCTCCAGTGACAAGAATCATAATCTTTCTACTCCTATTCAGATTCCTTAAACGCTACAAATCGCGCCCAGCAGGATGCCAGCTCCATACCTTTTTGTACAAAACAGCCGATATAGTACCGCCCGCTTTCCATATCCGCCAGATCGGTTCCCAGGTTTTCAGCGTGGATGATCCCTTTGGGGAATAAGTTTAGATGCATATCCTGGTAATACTTGTCCAGCGGGTAAATCTCATCCCAGCCTTTTCCGTACTGTTCAATTAACTTTTGATCGGCTTCCTCAAATGTTTTGGGATGCCACAGTCTCTGGATGGTATTCATGGGATGTTCCATAGCCACACAATCCACAGCCAGCCATTTTATTTCCATTTTCAAGCACCAATCCGCAAAATCAGGTGAGGGTCCTGGGTGCCTGATCATGTAGCGGAATTCATCAGAATCGGGGCTGTTCCAGCCGTACTTGTGATAACCGGTTTTAATAACCAGGATATCCCCTTTCTTAACCTCAGCAACCCCCTCAACCATTTCCGGTGTGTAAACGCTGGTATCGCTGACTAACTCCGAAATATCCGCAACCACCCCGGGGCCGAACCACTTTTCAAAAGGGGTCTCGCCAATGGTCAATCCACCGGAGTGGAAATGAACCTCTCCATCCATATGAGTCGCCAGGTGGAAGCTGGCCCGGCAGTGCGCGTTGTTCCTCCCCAACCCAAAATTCTGCCCGCCCACGCGTTTGGTGTATTTCACACTTAAGGGCACATAGTTGGCCCATTGGGGAGTCTGGACACTGAATGGCAGAGTCATATCCAGCATTTCCATTTCGCGCATCTGGTCGAAAAAAACCTCGGGCGCCATGCCGTCCGGCGCTTGCAAGGCAACTGCCCTGCTCCAGGAGGATTCAACTTCCATAAACGGGATGGGGAAAATCATGATCCAGACCCGCTGGTTTTTCAGCTGATTGATCTCTCCGCCTAACGATTCCGCCAGCAGCAGCCCACTTTTTGGCATGGTGATATGGGTAAGTTTGTGATACCACTCCGGGGGGTACATTTCATCCCAGGTTTTCCCCCGGGTTTCCTTCAATTTGGCTTCCGCCTTTTCAAATTCCCGGGTGTGCATGTAGCGCAAATTGGTGTTCATGGGATGTTCGACGCAACCGCAATCCACACCAATGAGTTTTAACTTCAAATCCAGCGCCCATTGAAAAAATTCCGGCGAGGGGCCTGGATGACGAAGATAATAACCGAATTCCTTATTCTCAATTCCTCCCTGCGCCTCCGGGTTGGGAATGTCTGGTTGATCCCAGCCATATTTGTGATAGCCGGTATTGATGATCAGGATATCCCCTTCCTTTACATCCACTTTATTAGTGATCATTTCCGGGGTGTAAAGACTGTAATCCGAAACCTGGTCAGAGATATCGACCACCACACCTTCCCCGGACAGATCGGTCAACGGAATATCAGCAATCGCCCTGGCCCCCGAATGAAATGCGCGGGGACCGACCAGATGCGTGCCGGTATTGTTGCTCCACTCGATTTGCTGCCCGTTCGCTCCCTGGCCTCCGCCGAATGACCCTGTTAATCGTTTAAAAAAGTGAACCTGCAGCGGCATCTCCCCGGGAAATGGGGGCGTGAAAATGCTCAAGGCTTGCGTCAAATCATACATCCTGGCATCTTTCAGCAGCTTAATAACTTTTTCTCTACCCATATCCAACCTCCCTCCCTGACCCAGTAAATGTTTTCAGGGATCACTTTCTTACCCAATTTTATAATGTTTTGCAAAAGCCACCAATGCTTCCTGGAATAACGAAATTGGGGGCCGGACCAAACCCGCGCCCACCTGGCCTACTCCGGCATCCTTGTGGGCAATGCCTGTGTTAATGCGGGGAGTAATGCCTTTTTCGACAATTTTCCTTAAATCCATCCCTGTGGGAGTGCCCCGGAAATCCAGGGGCGGAATGGTGAAGAATTTATGTTCCGTGTAAGTGATCTCGTACATTTCCAGAGTAGTGTTCAGGGCATCTTTGGGCGTTCCACTCACAAAATTAACGATTGCCGGCGCAGATGCCATGGCAAACCCACCAATCCCGATTGATTCTGTAATCGTGCTGTCTCCAATATCCCCGCTGGAATCTTCTTCTGTAAATCCAGGGAAATAGAGTCCCTTAGGTGTCGGAACCGGGGCTGTGAACCAGCGCTCACCCAAGCCGCTGATCCGGATTCCAAAATCGGTGCCATTACGTGCCATCACGGTGATGATTGTGCTGCCTTCAATACCGTGACCTGCATCAGACATCGCTTTGCAGGCTGCCATGACCGGGTTTAGCACGCTTAATGCGTTATCTCCCAGGGAAGCAATCACCTCGGAGGCCACCGCGGGATCCCTGGAAACCTTGGCTATAAATGGAGCAAGTTTAGCGGTAAACATAATGGATCCGGCTTTGTTGCGATTGTGTCCTTCATCCCCCATATGCAAGGATTCGGCTAACAGCGCCCGGATGTCAATCCCACCGCTGGCTTCGATCGCCTCATTAAGGAGCGGTGCCATGATCTCTTCCATCCATCTAAGTTTGTTAATCACATCTTCACTGTACGCACCGTAGCGCAGCACTTTGCCATAGCCCTCATTTAAGTTAGAGTAGGCATAATTCTGATGGGTTTTATTTTCCAGGATATAGACCGACATCGACGGGCTGGTAACACCTGCCATTGGTCCAACAGCCTGGTGATGGTGGCAAGGTTCAAGTTGAATTTCCCCGGATTCAACCATCTCCTGGACTTCTTTCATGCTTTTTGCTTTGCCCTCAATTATCAGCGCGCCAGTGATTGCTCCCTGCATGGGGCCTGAGGCTCGCTCCCAGGTGATTGGTGGTCCCGCATGGAGCAGCAAGTTGTCCTTCATTCCCGGGATCACATCGATTGCTTTACCCAGCCCAACCAAAACGGGTCGGGCCTCCATCATTCTCTCCACAACCTCTTGATTTGCTTTTTCAATATCCACTCCAATCTCCTTTCCTTTCTCCCTCAATATTATTATTTATGGATCAGGATTTCTTCCGGGGGTAACGTTTTCCAGGTTCAAATTTTGATTTGGCTTCTTTTAATATTTCCTCGTATA
>CBDVDO010000099.1:0-6339 GCA_965372765.1 uncultured Anaerolineales bacterium | reverse complement strand
CAGAGAACAGAAGACAGATGGCAGAAGACAGAGGACAGAAGACAGATAAAGGGTAAGCAGAATATTTGAAGCTTGTTGAATACCTTAATATTTAAAAGATTTGACATTCAATCCCGCCGGAGGCGGGACTCAACGGGCTGACTATACTATATGGCAGTATTTTATTTCTTCTTGCAATCAAAGCGCGTTTTTTATATCTCATCGATAATGGTATTTAATGATTTTTTTCGCTCATTCAGGGTCCTACTTTAATACAGGAAGGAGAACAAAATGAAGATACTTGTAGGTTATGACGGCTCCAAGGTAGCCGAAGAGGCTGTGAAACTGGCCCAAAAACATGGGCATGCATTTAAGGCCGAAATTTATATTTTGACCTCACTGATGCAAAGTCCTACGTTGAAAAAAGAGGATATCGATAAAGCTGAAAGCAAGCTTGAAAAGCTAAAAACGCCTTTCAAAGTAGATGATATTTCCTGTGAGACCCAGGCATCCGTAAATTTCCAGTCTCCTGGCGAGGATTTGGTCAATTATGCAAAAGACAACAATATTGATGAAATCATTATCGGAGTCAGAAGAAGGTCAAAAGTTGGCAAAATGGTGTTCGGTTCCACCGCTCAATATGTCATCCTGGAAGCGCCCTGTCCGGTTGTTGCGGTCAAATGAAGGCGGGAAACAACATCATTGCACTTATCATCGCAATTCGCGATTTTCTTGAAGGCATCAAGGACGCTCATCTAAAGACCTTCCTGGCAGACTGGCCCCCGGTGAATTGCATGACGCGTTCTGTTTTACCGCACTGTCTTCCCGTTCTTTCCTGGATGCCTGCGGCTGTCAAGGCGGCCGGTAAGAATACCGAGTTTATGGTTAACATGCTTGCCTCCCTGGCGAATCATATCGCATGGGGTCAAACCTAAAAAGTTTGGGGTCACTTTGACTGCTGCGCGTGGACACGTTCGGATTCATCCGGTACATGGATTACGGGTTCCACCTTTTTCAACTCCTCGAGCGGTATATGACATTTGATGACGTGGCGATCTACTACAACCTGATCCGGCGGCGGCTCATTATCGCAAATATCGCCGATTTTCCGATGGCAGCGGGTACAAAACGGGCAGCCCTTGGGAGGATTCATGGTGCTGGGCAGGTTACCTTCCAGTACAATTTCACGCTTGGTCACTTCAGGATCGGCAATCGGCACCGCTGATAACAGTGCTTCTGTATAGGGTTGATAGGGCGGAGCGAAGATCTGCTCCGTTGTCCCTCTTTCAAGAATATGCCCGAGATACATGACAACAATACGATCCGCCAGATAGCGTACAACACTTAGATCGTGACTGATAAAAAGCAGTGTGGTTTTATGCTTGCGCTGGATATCCATCAAAAGCTCAGTCACAGCTGCTGACACGGATACATCCAAAGCAGAAACCGGCTCATCAGCAATTACGATACTCGGATTCCCGGCAAATGCCCTGGCAATACCGATACGCTGCTTTTGGCCGCCGGATAACTGCCTGGGTTTCCTGAAATAAAAATCCCTGGGCAGTTTGACTGTATCCAGCAAGGTCATTACACGATCAAAAATTTTCTTTTTATCTGTCTCAACACCAAATTGTTTGAGAACCCGTGATATCTGTCCACCGATGGAATGACTCGGGTTCAAGGTGTCAAAGGGATTTTGAAAAACCATCTGCAAAGAACGGATCCGTTTGGTGGAACGGTCCCGAACCCCTATATTTGAAATATCTTTGCCATTATGGCGTATCTCTCCTTCGGTTCCTGTCTCCAAACCCATGAGAACTTTGGCAAAGGTTGATTTACCGCAGCCGGATTCACCGACAATAGCGACAGTTTCACTTTCATGGGCTGTAAAGTTCAGTTCTTCATTTGCTTTTACAAAACGAACTCTTTTACCTGTAATCAGGGCCCTCAATGAGGTATCTTTTACCTCGTAGTATTTTTTCATGCCATCAACATTAAGAACCCGTTTACCGATCTCAAGTGATTCCTTGGCTGTATCGCCGGGCAGCTCTTTTAGATGGTCAATATCTTTATAGCGTAAACAGCGTACACGATGGTCAGATGCGCTGTCTTCGACATTTTCCATTTTAAAATGCGCTCTATCACACAACCCTTGTTCGAAATGATCACAACGGGGACCGAAATAGCAGCCGGTAGGTCGTTCAAAAGGCAGGGGCAGTTGCCCCCGGATCGGTTTAAGGGGAGCCGTATTTTTATCAGCGGTTGGCAAAGGGATACAGGAAAAAAGGCCGTGAGTATAGGGGTGTTTTGGCCAGGTAAAAAGAGAATTTATGGTTCCTTCTTCTACAACTTCACCGGAATACATTACAAATACCCGGTCGCAAGTCTCTAAAATCAACCCTAGATTGTGGGAGATATATATCTGGGACGTGCCGAATTTTTTGCTGATATCTCCAATCAATTTAACAATCCCGGCTTCCACGGTAACATCTAAAGCAGTCGTCGGTTCATCTAACAATAACAAAGATGGCTTAGACAAAAGCCCCATGGCAATGACGGCCCGCTGCTGCTGCCCGCCGGATAACTGATGAGGATAAGACTCCATGATCCGTTCAGGATCGGGCAGTTTGACATCAGTCAGCATTTTTACAGATCTCTTGCGGGCCTCATTTTTAGAAATGTTTTCATGTGCCAGGGGTACTTCCATGAGCTGGGTGCTGATTTTAAGGCTTGGATTTAAAGAAGCAAAAGGCTCCTGATAGATCATTGATATCTCTGATCCTCGAATGCTGCGCAATTCATCTTCGCTTAAAGTGGTTAAATCACGGCCTTTGAACGTAATACTACCGCTTTTGATACCGCCGTTGGCACCCATGTACTGCATAATCGCCATTGCAACCGTCGATTTACCACAGCCTGACTCTCCGACAATACCAATGGTCTCACCCGGCTTGACCGTCAAGGAAAAATCAACTACAGCAGGTATCTCTCCGGCTCGTGTATAATATGAGATGCAGAGGTCTTTACAAATCAGTACAGGTTCTTGGTTGTCATTCATTATTTTTTAACCTTTTAATCACGCAATGAAATTTCACGCAGCCCGTCCGCCAATAGATTAAACCCTAGAATCAATGAAGATATTGCAATACATGGAGCCAGAGTCATATGGGGGAAAACCATTGCCATTTGCCGTGTTTCATTTACCATCCCTCCCCAGTCAGGATCCGGTGGCGGCAGGCCGAGGCCTAAGAAACCAAGGACACCAATGGTAATAATTACGTAACCAAGACGCAGGCAGGCATCCACAATAAGCGGACCCCTGGCGTTGGGTAAAATCTCTACCAACATGATTCTCCAGTCAGATTCACCCCGGGTCTGGGCTGCTGCAACATAGTCACGATTGCGAAGGTCCAGTACCAGACCGCGCACAATACGCATGATTCCAGGAGAGGAAGCAAAGGTAATGGCAATAACAATGTTAAATCCTGACGCACCAATAGTTGCAATGACGATGATGTAGAGCACCAGCACGGGGAAGGACAAAATAATATCTGAAATACGGGACAGGATGTCATCCACCAGGCCACCGCGGTATCCGGCCATCAGCCCCATCAAAATACCCACAGTGTAGGCGCAAAAGGTTGCAATCGGTGCATAAAACAGTACGGTGCGTGATCCCCAGACAAGACGGGACAGGATATCTCTGCCCATATGGTCAGTACCCAGCCAGAATGTACCACCCGAAGCTGCCACTACCCCTGGTTTGGCAAAGGGCTGAATAGATGAGTTGGGGTCAAATTGTGCTATCAATGGGGCAAAGATAGCGACAATCACCCAGAACAGAACCAGAAAAGCGCCGATCATTCCCACCCAGCTTTCCCGCAGGAGCCCAAAAGATTTTATGGCGCGCCAAATTGCTGCACCATAACCCACAGAGGGCATTTGAGTTGTTGATTGAGTCGTCATTCTTTATTTCTCCTTAGTCTCTTAACTGAAACGGATGCGCGGGTTAAGAAAGGTATAGCCGATATCAGCTATGGGTTGTGAGGTGACAGCCACAACAACCGCCACCATTGCACAGGCTTCCAGTAGTGCAATATCATTATTCAAGGAAGCTTCCAGGAGCAGTGCCCCAAAACCTTTATAGGCAAAGAAAAATTCAACAACAATAACTCCGGACAACAGCCAGTTGATTTGTAACATAATGACTGTGAAAGGTGCTATTAATGCATTGCGCAAAGCATGTTTGATAATAACCTGTCTGTAAGGAAGGCCCTTTAATACAGCCGATCTTATGTACTGGGATGTCATAACTTCTGCCATGGATGCCCGGGTCATACGGGCAACATAGCCAAAATCATAAACTACCAGTACCATGGCGGGAAGGATCAGTTGTTTGAATTCAAACCCTCCTGCCATGCTGCTGGTTCCAGGTAGCCACTTTAAACCAAATACAAAAAGGGCTGAAAAAAATACAGCGCTGGCAAATTCCGGCACAGATGTGGTTAAAATGCCGAAAACGGATATGCTCCGATCCAAGATGGAACCCTCCTTCATTCCGGATAAAACACCTAGGATTAATGACAAAGGGATCATGATGGCAAAGGTACAGAAGCCTAAGATTGCTGTATTCCATAACCGTGGTAAGAGCACTTCTTTTACCGGGCCTTTGTAGCGGATGGACGTTCCAAGGTTGCCCGTGGCAAAATTGCCCAGCCATTTTGCATAACGCACGATAACCGGCTGGTTATACCCATGCTGGTCCCGCCACATCTCTTTTTGTTCATCAGAGGCAAAATTGCCTAGGACACGGGTGGCAGGATCACCGGTAAGACCTGTTTCCAAAAGCAGGAAGAGAATTATAGATACGACAATCATGGTAAAAAGCATGAAACCGATTCGCTTTAAAAGCAGCAAGACCATTTTGACTCCTTAATTTTACGACTTGGCTTTTGTGTCTGGTAAAGGGGAAACACAGCCCTTACCAGACATTACATAATTGTCAATTAAGCCAGGGAGACCTTGTGAAAGCGGTAGTATCTGGTCGGATGCATTTCAAATCCAATCACACTTTCTGAAACTGCGGTGAAAACAGACCGGAAGAAAGGCTGTACCAGAACAGCGTCACCCTGGAGAATTTTTTCAACCTTCTCCATCTTGACCCGACGATCTTCAACATTCAATGTTGCTTCCGCTTCGTTCAGGGCGGCATCAAACTTGGGATTATTATAACTGGATTCATTCCAGGGTACCCCGGCACGGTAGGCCAGGCCCAGTACCATGACGGCCAGAGGGCGGTGGGTCCAGCTGGTGAGGCTCAAGGGCGCCTTTGTCCAGACATCCCAGTATTGCGCCGACGGCATGACATTCATTTTGATGTTGATCCCGGCTTTGGCAGCGTCTTCTTTGAGCACAGCGACGGAATTTTGCTCCCAGACGCCGTCGGTATTCCCCACATTGCAGGTTAATTCAATGCCCTTGGGATAACCGGCTTCTTTCAGCAGTTTTTTGGCGCCTTCGATGTCCCGCTTCAACGGGGGCAGGGCAAAGTATTCGGGGTGTATCTTGGCGACATGATGATGTTCCCCAACGATTCCTAAGCCTTGGTGGGCGATGTCGAGCTGTCTTTTGACATCACAGCATTTCTGAACCGCCTTGCGTACACGTATATCATCAAAGGGTTTTTCGGTTACCTTCATACGGATAACACCGGTTTGTGTGGAGGGGATTGAGACAACCTTGATTCCTGGAAGATTTTTGGCTGCTTCCAGCGTTGTCAGATCAAGCATATAAATTCCATCCACCTGTTTTGAAGCGAGTGCGGCAAGATAGGCACCGGCATCCTGGCCCAGGTCAATGAACCGAATCTCATCAAGAAAGACCTCGCCACCCCAATACGGTTCTTTTCGTTTTTTCAATACAGCTATCTCACCAACTCTGAATTTAGAAAGAGCGTAGGGTCCTGTACCTACCGGATTTTTAGAAAGATCTCCCCCCTCTTTTTCGAAATTGCGGTGAACAATAGCAGTGGGATAATTGTAGAGGTTTTCAGGAATTGACAGCACCGGTGATTTCAGGTTAAGCCTAACCGTATGGTTATCTACTTTTTCCACCGCATTTTTAATCATGCGTTTTATCGGATTACCTTTTTTATCTTTCTTGCCGGTCTCTTCCAGCATGGCATTGAACAGCCCCAGGTTGGATGATCCGGTTTTCGGGTCAAGCCATCGGGTAAAGTTAAACACAACATCATCTGCAATAAAATCATCGCCATTTGACCATTTGATGCCTTTGTGAAGGTGGAATGTCCAGGTTTTCAGATCATCAGATGCTTCCCAGCTCTTTGCAAGACCGGGTCTG
>CBDVDO010000098.1:0-6356 GCA_965372765.1 uncultured Anaerolineales bacterium | reverse complement strand
CAAAAGCGGAACAGGATCAGCTGGTTATCATAGTCGCTGATACCGGATTGGGTATTCCAGAAGATGAACAATCGAAAATTTTTGAAAAATTCTACCGGGTTAAAAGTCACCGGGACCAAGTGCCAGGAACCGGTCTTGGTTTATCCATTGTAAAACAAATCATTCACGGCCATGGGGGAATGTTAGATTTTACTAGCGAAGTAGATGTCGGCACAACATTTACCATTGCTCTGCCCTACGAAGTATAAAAAACACTAAATGCTATCCATACTTAAGAAATTCCAGATTCATTTCTTATTACTGGTCGTTATTATCATCCTGGGTATTTTTGCTTACCTTCAAGCAGGATGGAATTTGGTCCAGGCAGGATTTCTCCAAGGTATCAAAATTCTCTGGCGAGAACTCCCCTTGCTTGCTGCTGCATTTCTAACCGCTGGTTTTTTGCAAGCCCTGGTAAAGAAAGAGTTCATCAATCGCTGGTTAGGAGCGGATGCAGGGATAAAGGGCATCCTATTGGCTTGTCTGGGAGGTGGATTAATACCTGGAGGTCCTTATGCCTATTACCCAATCGCGAGCGCCCTTCTAAAATCAGGCGCAGGGTTGGGAGTCCTCATCGCTTTTGTATCGGCTAAAAACTTATGGTCAGTATCCAGACTTCCCCTGGAATTTGCCATTTTGGGTTCAACAATAACTATTCGCCGTTATCTGATCACTTTCCTTATCCCTCCACTGATGGGAATTTTCGCCGAAGGAATGTTTGGGAAAAGAATTAAAAACATCCGGGAGAATATTGACTCATGAATTCGGCAACAATTATTCTCTGGTGTATCGCCGGGTCCTTATTCCTCTACAGCTGGAAAGAAGGAACGGGTACGGTTAAACGAGGTGGATTGCTCGCCTGGGAAACAACAAAACAAAATGCCCTGCTGCTTGTTCTGGCGTTTATTATTGTCGGTTTTGTAAATATCCTCTCTCCAGACGAACTGATAAATACCTGGATCGGTCCAAATTCCGGATGGAGAGGAATAGTGCTGGCAGAATCGATTGGAATGATGCTTCCCGGGGGACCTTATGTTGTATTTCCTCTCATAGCCATCCTCTTTGAGGCTGGAGCAGGTTTGGCATCCGTAATCACGATAATCACTAGCTGGTCTACTCAATCCCTGTTAACTCTTAGCTTTGAGCTTCCCTTTATGGGCTGGCGCTTTACTGTTATTCGCTGGAGTATGGGGCTAATGATCCCTCTGCTGGCAGGCGCAGCGGCATTGCTTATTTGGGGATAGCTGCGAAATCTCCGCAGTTACAGGTTTTCTAACAAATCCTGGACCAAGCGGGGACCCTGGAATATCAACCCGCTGTATATCTGAACAAGTCCCGCACCAGCTTCCATTTTTTCGCGAGCATCCTCTGGAGAGCTGATCCCGCCAACTCCAATAATCGGCAAATTTCCCGCGGTTCGACGATGAATCTTTCTAATCAAGGATGTGCTCAGCTCTTTGATAGGTTTTCCGCTTAATCCACCTTCTTCTCCTGGATCTGAATCCAAAAGGTTCTCTCTATAAATTGTTGTATTGGCTGCGATCACGCCATCAACCGATGTTCCTGTAATAGCCTCCAGGGCATCATCCAATTCGTGATCGGATAAATCCGGGGAAAGTTTGACAAATATTGGCAATGGTTTGTCTAATTCCAACTGCAATCTATCTCGCTCTGACATCAACTCTTGTAGTAATCCTTCCAGTAAATCCCTTCCCTGCAATTTTCGCAGTCCATTGGTATTAGGGGAACTGACATTCACAGCAATATAATCCACCCTGTCGTAAAATAACTTCAGGCAGTCAATATAATCCTGGGCTGCATCCTCAATGAGTGTCTCCTTATTCTTGCCAATATTCATTCCAAGGATAATATTATCCCTTGCTTGTGAACAACCAGGTTTTGGGATCATTTTTACAGCAAATTCCGCTCCCTTTCCAGGAAAGCCCATCCGGTTGATGATGGCTTCCTCATCGGGAAACCGAAAAACCCTCGGCTTTGGGTTGCCTGCCTGAGGACGCGGCGTCACTGTTCCAATTTCAATATGACCAAACCCCAGCAAGGATAACCCCCGCCAGGAAACACCATTCTTGTCATATCCGGCAGCTAATCCTACCGGATTTGGAAACGACAATCCCGCAAAATCAACCGGATTATTGATTTTCGGGAAATAAAGCTTCTGGATCAATCTCTTAATGGGTGATAAAAATCCTTCTGCAGCCATTAAACTTATTATCAGATTATGAGCCCGTTCAGGGTCAACACAAAAAAGCAGCGGTCTGATTCGTCGATACATTAATTATCCTTATATTTCCCTACCAGGAATCTTTTACTAACAGAATACACTCATGATAAACATTATTCTCCATTCAAAAATCGGCTGACCCTGGAAATCATCTCCTTCTCCACCAGATCGGTTTCCTGGTAATAGGTAAGGAGATCTGAGAGAGTTAAGAAAGCGTGAAGTTGATATCCCAGCTGTTTCAGATCAACCTGGGCTTTGCTGCTGCGGTCAATTAAAACTACTATATCCTTGATAATCAATCCATTATCCGTGAGTTTTTCAATAGCTTCCAGCTTACTACCTCCAGTTGTGATCAAATCATCGATCACAACTGCTGTTTCCCCTTCTGAAAATACCCCTTCAACCTGAGCTTTTGTGCCGTAGGATTTCTCTTCTTTGCGGGGATATATCATGGACCAATTACAAAGCAAACTAACCGCTGTAGCGACAGGCATCCCGGCATAGGGTAAAGCTGCTAGATGATCAAAATCCAGCGGTTCCAATAAACTCCAATATGCACGACCAACCTGAAGTAACAAATCAGGGAATGATGTTAACTTTCTCAAATCAATATAAACAGGGCTGATATCTCCCGATTTTAATTTGAATTGACCAAATTTAATACAGCCAATATCCAGCAGCCGGGCAGCGATAGTCTGCTGAAAATATGAAAGGTTGCTTGGCTTGGCACTTTGTTTTCCCGGACGAATGGAGTATCGTTCAGAATTTATTGCTTCTCTGATTTTCCGGGCTTCCTGAGAAGGATCCGCTGATCTGGATATCGCTCTCGATATGGGGATTAACATACCCATTCTATCGTTCCGCAAACCTGCTCGTAGCGCTTCCTGGAGATTTCCTCCCTGAGCTCCGATCCCGGGAGCTAATATCCAGATCCGGGGATCATTTAACCTCACCCTTGCCAGGGATTCAACTTGCGTTGCCCCCACAACCAAACCAAGATTATCATGGATATTCCAATCCCGAACAAAATCAGCAACCCACTCGTACAAAGCCCTATTGGTTCCTTGTAAATTCGCAGAATGTGCCAGTGAGGAAACCTCTAAATCCTGAAGTTCGGCCGCTCCCGGATTGGATGTTTTGCACAATACAAAAGCGCCCTTTTCTGGATCACTGATAAATGGAAGAACAGCATCCCTTCCCAGGTAGGGATTTATGGTAACAGCATCGGCTTTCAGAACTCCAAAAGCTGCCCGGGCATATGCATCAGCAGTGGAGGATATATCTCCCCTTTTAATATCCAATATTACAGGGATTTCCTCCGGAATCTGCCGAATAACATCCTGCAGGGCAATTATGCCTTCAGGACCCAATACTTCAAAAAAAGCAGCATTGGGTTTATATGCAGCGGCTACTTCAGCCGTCTGCTCTATCAACCTGAGGCAAAAATCCCGGGCTGCCTGACCGCTGTTTTCAGGCAAATCGTCTCCATGTGGGTCAAGGCCGACACACAGAAGAGAGTCAATCGCACTTATGCGGGTTTCCAACCGCGAAAAAAATGTTTTCAAAGGAATATTCCTCCTGCTTTGTTATGCTTTCCCAAGCACCATGGCTAACAATGCCATCCTAACATACATACCGTACTCCATCTGACGGAAATATGCAGCCCTGGGATCATCATCCAGATCCATGCTGATTTCCCCTACCCTTGGTAAGGGGTGCATTAAGACTAAATCCTCCCTGGCTGAAGCCAGGGTTTGCGAGTTTATGATATAGGTCCCTTTGACATTTTCATAATCCTGAGTATCCTCAAATCTCTCTTTTTGGATCCTGGTTACATAGAGCACATCAGACTCAGAAAGGGCCTGGTCCAAGAGAGTGTATTCCTGTATGGGAATCCCTTTGCTCTCCAACTCAGAGATAATTTCCTCAGGTAATCGTAATATCTCCGGGGAAACAAAATTGAGTTTGACCTTATACAAGGAAAGCAGTCGGGACAGGGAATGAACAGTTCTTCCAAATTTCAAATCTCCCAGCATAGTAATCGTTAGGCCGTCGACATTACCCTTTTCCTCAATGATAGTAAACAGATCTAATAATGCCTGTGTCGGATGCTCCCCAATGCCATCCCCTGCGTTGATGATTGGTTTCCGGGCGTATTGGGCAGCTAACGCGGATGCACCTACTTCCGGATGCCTTAACACTATTACATCGGAGTAACATTCCAGAGACCGAATTGTATCGGGCAAGGATTCTCCTTTGGCAACAGACGAATATTTCACCTCATTGATGGGAATTACGCTGCCTCCCAGGCGTTCCATCGCTGCTGTAAACGAAGCGGATGTTCTGGTGGAAGGCTCGTAAAATAGATTGACCAGTATTTTGCCTTTTAAGAGGTCGAATGTTCCCACTCTTTCAACCATCTCACGCATTTCATGAGCAACCCCGAAAATATACTTCAGGTCATCCTGACTGAACTGATTGACAGTGAGAATTGACTTTCCATACCAGGGAGCAGTCCTTTGATCACCAAATGGCAAATGAGGGTTGGAAAGGGTTTTTATCATTGTCATTCCTCCTTTTCGTACTTGACTAAGACTTACAATATTCCGATAATGATCGCTACTCAGATTTCCCTTCTCGGGGCAAATATCATTGACCCGTACAAGGAGTCAAGATGTTTTGGTGGATATTCATCTTAGATAGCATCGTTCCTTCTTATATTCTTTCCGGCACCGGGTTGGGCCAAGCATTCTCCATCTTGAAAAACTGTTACTCCTCTGACAACAACTCGTCTGACAAGACCCTGGACTCGTTTTCCTTCAAAAGGGGTCCATTTAACTTTCGTAAACAGTTCGGATCCAGTGAGTTCATAGGAGTGGGTTTCATCTATCTCCACCCAAGTATCCTGCTGATCAGGAAGAGAGAATATCTTTTTTGGATTGATATACATCCTCTGGATGATATCTTCTTTTTCAAGTCGGCCTTCCTGCATTGCGGTAAGGAGGAGAGGCAGGGTTGTTTCCAATCCCGGGAAACCAGGAGAGGCGTGATCTGCATCTTTCTCCTCCAGGGTATGCGGTGCATGATCAGAAGCTATGCAATCAATTACCTCCAGATTCTCCCATAACGCTTGCTGATCTGAGAGTGAAGCCAATCGGGGGCTAACGGAAGATCTACCCGGGATCATGTTCTTTTCATCCTCTTCCGTGAGGAATAGATGGTGTGGGGCAACCTCACAGGTAACAGGAATTCCCTTTCTTTTTGCTTCTTTAATCAACAGAATTTCATCCTTGCGCGACACATGACAGACATGCACAGGGCGCTGATAAATATATGAAAACATCAATAAGGCAGCCAGCGTTTTTTGTTCTGCATGTGCAACAATAGGACGAGATCTCGGCCAATGCTCAAAATGATCTGTCCAGGAGGATAAATTCTCCAACAACAGCGACCCATAAGTTGCGTCCAGATACAATTTCAACCCAGCAGCTAAATTGGATACATCTGCAGCTTCCCGGGCATTATCTTCTGCTGCGCCAAGAAAAATTCCGTAGTCACAATATGCTTTTGCTTCTGCTAGTTCTGCTGCAGCAGAAAACGTTGCCCGATCCAGGATTGGAGGATCTGTATTTGGCATCGCTAATACGGTTGTTATCCCTCCAGCAAGGGCTGCGGCTGTTCCGGTTGAGAAATCCTCTTTGTACTCTGCTCCAGGCTCTCTCAGATGCACATGAATATCAATAAACCCTGGGAATCTGATCATTTGATAATCCTTGAAAATGCATTATTTGTTATTTTGACAACCTAGTCCGGTGAGGCATCGATCATCTGGCATCAGACAAAAAAAAAGCCACTCAGTGGCTTTATATCTGCTGGAAAAAAGGAAAACGCCCGAGAGCGCTTGTTAGCTCCTGGACGTTTATATATTTTTATTTGGTTTCTCCAATTTTTCATATATTGTAATTATTCTATACAATTCTTTATTTTTGTCAAGACCCCTGGCATCATATGTTATATAAATTTCAAAAGTGGACAGTTTAAACCTGAAAAGTGGACTGTTTACAGTTGAAAAGTG
>CBDVDO010000097.1:0-6374 GCA_965372765.1 uncultured Anaerolineales bacterium | reverse complement strand
AAATAGGGATGTTAAAAAAGTTAATCCGTCTGATATTAATTGTGCTGGTCGTGGGGGTTCTTTCAGCCTGCACTGGAAACGCGGTCAATCAATCTGCTTATTACCTTGTAGATCCCCGTTTTAGTGAGCTGTATGATCGACTTCAGGGTGATGAAATTCTTGGTCCTCCTATTTCTAATAAAAAATACGTTGCCGGCTCAAATCTAGAAAAACAATATTTCGAAGGCGCTGTACTTGTTTACGATCCGGATAATTCCCCCCGATATTATCTTGATCCGGTAGGGATAGACGCAGGCTTCTCTGATTTGCCAAACAACGATCCAGAGAACCCTGCTGTGAGATACATCAATGGGTATATCATTCCGCCGGAATTTTCCAGATTCTTTGATGAAATGGGGGGTGAACGCTGGGTTGGGCTTCCGCTTACACGAGCCAGATTAAATCCAGAAAAGAATACCATCGAACAATATTTTGAAACCATGGGCTTCTTCCGGTTTGAGGATGATCCTCCGGGAATTGTACATTTGATGCCTTATGGCCTCTGGAAATGTGCCGGGGAATGCGCAAAGTATCCGGGATTGGAAAATGCAGGTATCAGACGATCGTCCAGTGAGGAAATCCAGTCCCCGTTTGGAGAGGCTATCTCCCGGTTTGGGATCCAGTTTACAGGGGATGCTTTATCCACAGCCTTCCGGGCAGGCGATGGCAATATTGAGCAGATCTTCCACAATGTGGTCCTCTATGAGGATTCTACTAATCCACTTGGTGTATCCCTTCGCCCGGTTTCCGCACTGCTGGATCTGGACCATGATTCATACCAGGTGTACCAGAAAGATTCAACAGAATATTTTAGGGAGGTAGAACCCAGCAACGGCTTTTATATCCCGATTTACTTCATGGATTTCATTGATCGCTACTTTGGGTTTGAAATTTCAGGTGAACCGATTTCCCGCTATGAAGAAATTCGTGAGGGAGTCACACAACAGTGTTTTGAAAATTATTGCCTGCTGCATGATGCACTGGCAGAACTTGGAAAGCAGGTTCGGGTGAAACCCCTGGGTCAGAAGTATAAAGATTCCTTTTATCAAACAACAAAAAAACCAGCAATAGAAACTCATAGCCAGCGGGATATCCAGCTGGATATTTGGGAGCAATCCCCCCAGTTATCTTCCCAGGAAAACCAGCAGATAGGAGCCTGCATTCATGAATCTGGTTCACCTCTGGAGAATGCCCAGGCGGTGTTAACCGTTACTACCGAGAATCAAGGGGTTATTACCTATCTATTTTCTCCAACAGATTCGGGAGGGTGTTCATTCCTGGAGCTGGACCCAATTCAAGCCCAAAACGGCACAACGATTGATTATCAGGTTTGTTTTCAGGGAATTGGAGGTCAGGAATACTGCAAAAAGGACAGCTACCTGATCTGGGGAAACACAGATAAGGTACTCACTGCTGTTCCAGCACACGAAGAGTCGGTTGCCCCAGTTGTGGTTGTTGAATTTGTTATCGATACCTGGGAGCTGTTTCCTCAAATCTCATCCTCTGAATACCAGGAGGTAGGGGCTTGTGTTCACAAAAACAATAATCCGCAGGACAACATGGATTCTCAACTTATCATGGAATCGCCTACCGCTGGCGTGATCACTTATCAAAGCTCACCGACAGACGGGGGCGGGTGTTCCTTTTTCAAGTTGAATCCAGTGGACGCCAAGAACGGGGAGACCATTCCTTATCAGGTTTGTTTTGTGAACAAATATGGAGAACAGTTTTGTAAAAGGGACAGTTTCTTAATTTGGGGAAATCCCTGATTTTAATCTGATCTTAATAACAAATCCGGGTGATTATTTAATTTTCACCCGGGTTTTTTGGTTAATGGAGTTCACTGAAGAGTTGTATTTTATCAATCGGTGGTCCAAGACTATAAAGATTCATTTTAAAAATGATGTCTTCTCCAGGTTGAAGTTCCCCTGTGCTGATCCATTTCCTGATCCCGACAGGATAACCATCAGAATAGGCGACAGCTGCCACCCAAACCTGATCTTCATCGGTTGTTATTTCCTTTACTCTGACTGATCCCGCAATTTCCGCAATTGTTTTATCGTCATTATAGTGGATCTCAGTATCTAATATTTCGGTCAGGGCCTTGTCCCTTTCAGACGGAAGAGAAGTAATTAATACTGCAGAAACTTGATATCCCTCAGGAAGAGGTGGAGGAATAAAGGCTGATACAGGAATTGTCTGATCGGGAAAGAGATAATTCAGTGGAGGTATGGCAATATAGCTTTGGATTAACTTGTTTTCATCATTATATAGATTCAGTGCTGCCGAGATGCTTTCCAGGCTGAGTCCCTGGTTATTATAAATGTCTGAAAAACACCACATCCCGCCGTCATTGGTCAGCAGACAGGTTGGAATACTTACCGAAACTGGGTAAGGAGTGGGAGTGGGAATAGATAGATCTTCATCAGACTCAAAGGGTATATTAAGTTGGGTACCAACAGTGAGGATCCCGGTATTGATACCAGGATTTGCTGACACCAATTTGTCCAGGGATATGTTGTATTTCAAAGCGATCCCGTACATGGTATCGCCAGGTTGAATGACATGCTTAAAAGGAGTTGGACTCGGGAAAAGAGGCTGCTCGGTCGGTAAGATGATCGGGGTCGCCGTAACAGTTGGTGTATTTGTCTTCACTTGGAAAGGAATCAGGGGAGGTGAGATCGGTTGGAGTGTCTTGGTCGGCGCTGTTGCTGAAGCTTGACATCCAGAAATAATAACCAGGGCAAACACCATCCAGCCCAGGAATTTCGCTTCATTTTTCATGTTGAGCATTATACCCTCTCTTGTCCGGCAGAGTAGCCTGTGCTACACTCTGGTTTAGCCGCCAAAATATTACAGGATCAAAGATGGCAGAAGACAAACGTTTTCTACTTGCAAAACTTGCCATAGAACAAGGTGATCGGTTTCAGGCAAAAGATAAATTGTCAGAACTCCTGAAAGAAGATCAGGACAATGTTGAATACTGGCTTTTATTGAGTACGGTTGTGGACTCAACAAAAGAAAGGGTGTTTTGTTTAAAGAAGGTAATTGCCCTCGATCCTAGAAACCAGGAAGCCAGGCTGGGAATGATATTGTTTGTCGCTCTTGACCCGGGGAAAATCCAACCCGCTGAAATTAGAAAACGGGATTGGTCAAAAGAGCTCAAAGATATCCGGAAGACAGACAAACCCAAAAAAGAACGCAAAAAAAGCAATTATAACTACAAACAGCTCCTCCCACTCCTGGGTGGAGGGGTTACTATAATCGTGGTGCTGTACTTTAGCGGCCTGCTATTTCCTGGACGGGGATCCATTTTTTCTCCCAAATTAACCATTACTCCCCTTACCTGGACACCACCGGTAGACCCCGATCTTATAGCAGGGTTAACTGGGACGCCTAATCCTATTCTTCAAACGCCCATTGGCCGGGTTTTGAAGAAACCCTATACTCCGACACCAGCTTATGTTTTAACACCGCATCCCGGGTATGGAACATACCAATCCGCCATTAAAGCTTATCGAGATGGTGATTTTAAAACCATGCTGACCTATATGAGGTTGACCGAAGATCAATTGGAGACTCCAGATATCGTCTACCTGGTTGGTGAAGCTTTGAGAAATTTAGGAAAATTTAACGAAGCTTTGGAGAAATATGAGCGGGTTTTGTTTTTGGATCCTTCTTTTGCCCCGGCATATTATGGACGGGTGCTTATTTCGCAGGTTATTTACCCAGAAAATGATATCAAAAAGGGTCTGGATCAGGCATTGCTTCTAGATCCGGAATTTGGACAGGTATACATTGAGAGAGCAAAATATTATCTTGACCGGGGGAGATTTCAACTTGCTTACGAGGACGCAACCCAGGCTGTTAACCATCTGCCCGATTCACACCTGGCCCATTTGTATCGGGCCTGGTCTTTGTTGGAATTAAACGACTACAATGGAGCCGCCCAGGCAATAGAAACTTCATTAAGGTTGGATATTAATTATGTTCCTTCCTACCTGGTGGGGGGACGGGTGAACCTGGAAACAGGGAGGTCAGGTGCAGCTTTGGAAATGCTGACAAAATATGACCCCTACGTCCCGGAAAAAACGTGGCAGTTTTATTATTCACTGGGGAAAGCCTATTATCTGACTGGCAGTGAAATGAATCAAGCAGAGAGTCTTCTTAACCAGGCAGTATCACTTGGAGGTAATAATAGCAGCTTATATCAGATCCGGGCCTTGGTTTACCTTGAGCTGGGGGAACAGGAGAAAGCAGTAGTAGAAGCTTTTAATGCCCGAAAAGTTGACCGGGAAGAATTTGATGTTAATCTCTTTTTAGGTAAGATATTGTATAACAGCAGTCGATATTCACTCGGTTTAGTTTACCTGAACATTTCAGAACAGCAGGCACAAAATGAAGAGAATTTAGCGGAAGTTTATTATTGGCGTGCACTGACACTGGAAAACCTTGATCAGAAAGAAAAAGCAATTCATAATTGGCAAAATCTGATGAGTCTTCCCCTTGAGTTTGTCCCGGACGAATGGGAAATTATAGCAGCAGAAAAACTACTGCCGACTGCCACTCCCAGTCCAACCCCAACACCTTCTCCTACTTCAACGCCAACGCTCACTCCGACTGTAACTCAGACTTTTACCCCTACAGCTACTTATTCGCCAACACCATCTCCAAGCGAAAATCCCTAGATTATTGATGCACATGGAGGGAAGGTAATTTTCCTGCGGGCTGGTTAATACCTTTCCGTATCCCTTGCTATTCCTGTTTGGAAGTACTATAATGCTCGATGGTTAATTGATAGTGTGTTGAAGACACACACATCAAGGTTGATTATGCCAATTTATACATATCGGTGCGAAAGCTGCGGTGTTCAATTTGAACGGAGACAACATTTCAGTGATGAACCTCTGAAAATTTGTCCTGAATGCCAAACAGAAACTCTGCGAAAGGTTTACTTGCCAGTTGGTATTGTATTTAAAGGGTCAGGTTTTTATTCAACAGACAACCGGTCTTCTTCAGGTCGGGAACGCAGGAAATCTGATGACCTCGCGGGTAAAGATTCCAAGTCTTCTGAGACAGAGAAACCGGTAAAAACAAAAAACGAAAAAACGGAAAAACCTAAAACAAAATCAAAAGAAGAATAATGAATATTAGCCAATAATTAAACTCCCCTGTGGGGGAGTTTTTTGATTAAATGAAACGATCTGTGATCCTTTAAGTATCACGGATCGTAGATAGGTTTAATCAGAAAAGGAATTAAATCAGACTACGATTAATGGAACCGGTGAAAATACCAGGAAAAAGATAATCAATCCAATCCGGGCCAAGATTTTCCTAACCGGATCGAGTTCGGTAATCTCATCCAGCGGCTCAGCTCTTATCCGGCCCAGCAATAGAATTAGGAAAGCCCATAACCACCAACCTGACCACATAAATCCGAGGATTACCATGGTCCCCAGGATAACCGGCCGTACCCATTTTAACTTATCTCCAAATAGACTATAAAGAAGATGACCACCATCCAACTGCCCGGCAGGAAGCAGGTTTAAGGATGTTATTAATAACCCGGCCCATCCTGCCCAGGCAACCGGGTGGATCATGACATCTGTACCGCCTCTGGGCAGAGGAAGACCCGTAAAGAAATAACGAATCCAGTAGATAACAGGATGGATTCCCTGGAAGGAAAATGGCTCAGGAAGTAAAGAACCGTGGACAAGATACTTTAAAGACAGGTAAAGAATGGAGTTTCCTTCAAACATGAAACCATCAGGGAAAACAGAGGGGATAGTAGCAATTGTGGATAAGGTTAATCCATAGATCAGAATTGGAATTGTGATAACCAATCCGGCAATTGGACCTGCTAAACCAATATCAAGCAAAACCCGCTTATTTTTGGGAGGCTCAAGCAGCCGGATAAAAGCTCCCATAGTTCCAAAGGGACTGATAGGGAAAGGGATAAAAAATGGCAGAGTAACCTTTGTGTTATGAATCCTGGCGGCAAAGTAATGACCAAACTCGTGAGCTGTCAGGATGCTAAGTAAACTGACAGCAAAAGCAATGGACTGCCCCAGGTTAACTCTAACGTGGGGCCAAATGATGGAAAAATCTAGTGTTTCAGGTCCAGTGTAGGTTGTAAAGATCCCGGAAAAGATGATGCTGATAAATGTGATCAAAAACAGGATCAGGTTTACCCTGATCTTTTGGGCTGGTGGTTGGGGCAAACTTTTTTTAAGAATGACCTTATGTTTAGTTCCGCTAATTCTGAAGAAGGGAGTAAGCCCGTGGGGATGAAGGGCCCCTGCTGCAAAATCGTAAGCTTCCAGTGAAGGCTGATT
>CBDVDO010000096.1:0-6380 GCA_965372765.1 uncultured Anaerolineales bacterium | reverse complement strand
TATCTACAGCTGGTGTTGATTGCGCTGGCCATTTCGGTCTCTTTCCAGGCTGTGGGAGTTGCTTTAATGGTAGCGATGCTAGTGACTCCGGCTGCCGCAGCTTATCTGCTCACCAAGCGTCTGCCGGTGATGATGATCCTGGCAGCGGTGATCGCATCCGCATCCGGTGTGATCGGTTTGTACCTGTCTTATTATGTTAACGTGGCTTCTGGTCCCGCCATTGTGCTGACGGCAACCTTGTTTTTTATCCTGGCCTGGACCTATAAAACCCTGCAGGGAAGAATTCGGCAAAGAAGAGAGGTTCAGGAGATCCGTTAACCTGCCGGATTGGATTTTGAGAGATTGTCTATAGCCCTCAGGATTTCTTCTTTGACCCGAGGGTTTTCCTCGTCCTGGAAGGTTTCAGCCAGCAGCTTCCGGACATTTTTTCCCCCAATTTCACCCAATGCCCAGGCAGCTTGCCCCCGAATGAGCGGTTCATCGTCCTGCAGGGCTTCTGCCAGGACCGGCAGCGCCGCTTTGGATTTTTGATTTCCCAGGGCAACGGCTATATTTCTTAAATACCCCCGTCTTTTAGCCCGTTTGATCGGGCTATTTTTAAATTTGGCACTGAAAGCATCCTGGGAGAGCTTCATCTCCTCTACAAGATTTATATTGGAAAGATCCTCCCGGGGGGAAAATTCCTCTAGAATTATGACATCTTCTGGATTTTGCTGGTTCCAGGGACAAACCTGCTGACAGATATCACAGCCGAAAATCCAATCATCCAACAGGTGACGCAGCTCTAATGGAATCATCTCCCGGTATTCGATTGTCAGATAGGAAATGCAGCGGGAGGCGTCCAGAGTATAAGGAGCGGTCAAGCTTCCTGTGGGACAAGCATCCAGGCAGAGAGTGCAGGTTCCGCAGTGTTGGGATAAAAATGGTGGATCAGGATCCAGTTTAATCCCAAGCAGAATCTCTGCCAGGAAAAAGGTAGAACCGAATTCTTTGTTTAGCAAGGTTGTATTTTTTCCGATCCATCCCAACCCGGCGCGTTGAGCCAGATCACGTTCCAACACGGGTCCGGTGTCTGTGTACCAGCGGTTGGGAATCGCTTCGCCCAGCGTTTTTTCAAGGAAATCCACCAGGCGCTTAAGCCGTTCCCCCAGGATTTCGTGATAGTCCTGGTTTCCGGCATAAGCGGCGATTTTTCCGCCTTCTGAATATGGAGATGGTGAAGGATAAGGCGAACCAAGCATCAGGATGGATTCACATTCTGGCAGAATGTTTTTTGGATCAGACCGCCGTTCAAAAGCCCGTTTTGAAGCCATCCACCCCATCATTCCGTGGTAACCGGAGGCGCACCACTCTCGATAGAAATCAAAATGCTCTGGGGCTTCGGGAGTAGTTATGCCCACCAGGGGGAAACCCAGCCGGTTGGCTTCTTGTTTAACCTTTAGTATGATTTCTTTTTTGTCCCGCATATTAAGGAATCCAGGTTGGCGCGAAGCCATTAATGATCAGCCGCAAGTTGTTTGTGCCGTCCTTATTAATCAGCCAGATTTCCGGGGGATCGGAAAGTTTGGACTGGTTGTAGCGCACATAAGCCAGCTGATTGCCATCAGGGTGCCAAACAAAAGAGGTGTGATGATAGTCGACTGCAGAGGTCAAGGGGCTGATTTGCCCTTCCTCAATATCCATGATCCATAACTGACGCCCAGGAGACCACTTTTCCGGGTCGAGAGATTTTCTACTGAAAGCCAGGAATAATCCCTGGGCAGAAAAACTGGGGTTGAGATCTTCCAGGAAATCTCCTTGTGAGAGATCAACTACTGTTTCTTCCCTCGTATCGTACTGCAGAAGATGCCTGGGAGCCAGAGTTTCACTGACAAAAAGTATCTCCGTGCAGACAAAATACCGACCGTCAGCAGACCATGACCCATCTCCGCCGGTTTCATTTGGGAGAGTTAGTTCTTGGGCAGTTGTTGGATTCCAGAACACATAATGCTGCCGGTTATGGTTGTAATAAGAGAGCCAGCTCGAGGGTGACCAGAGGGGATTATCAAGATAGTCTTCCGGAACACCGAGGACAGTATGGGTGTTTTTCTCTAAGTCGTAAACACGTATCCCGGGCTGTACACCAGGCTCCTGGGAGATAAATGCATAAGCCAGTAAAGATCCATCCGGAGAAATCTGGGGAGAACGGCAAAACCCCTCAGAACATTTAATTATGGTTGTTTTGGTTCCGCTCAGACGATCCAATGAGTTGATAGAGCTTTCTCCATTTTCATTTAAGGAGCTGTACAGAATACTCAACCCATCGGGGGTAACAGCGTAATCAAGGATCCCGGTTTCCTCTATAACCAGGGTCTGGTTTTCCCCTGTTTCTGTATTCACCAGGTAGAGATTGCTCTCCCTGTCAGCCGGCCAGAGGTAAGCTAGAAGGGTTGGGCTAATGGTTATGGTCCAGGAATTATTCCCCACCACGGGCAACTTACTCCGGGATCGGGCTTTTGGATTGAGTTGAACTGTAATGGATTTGCCTGACGGCCAGGATTTATGGGGAATAAAAGTAAATTTATTCAGCCCCTCATTCCAGTTCAGTTCTCCTGGGAGGAGAGGGTCGATATTGAAATTGAATTCTATGCTTTCTGGATTCATCGGGCGCGAAAATGAAATTGACAGCGGCTGCCGTCCATGCAGAGGGCTGCCCATAGGTTCAATAATCTCAACGCGTGGAGCAAGCAGCAAAGCGGTGAATAAACCCAAACCAACCAGCAGTAATGTCGCTATCAGGAAAGCGGTCCTTTTCCATTTCATTGATCCAATTATAATCGACATCTTCCAAGCTGTTTTTTGAGACCATAAGGTACAGGATTGATAACAAAAAACTAATATTACAGGTTTGACAGGAAAGAAAATCACGGTTGACTTCATGGTAGAATGAACCCCATGAAACGCTGGCAATTCTGGGTTGGATTGGGAGTGAGCGCTGGATTTTTGTACCTGGCGCTTCGTGGTCTGGGGATCAGTGATATTTGGGAACCATTAAGATCAGCCCAGTACTGGTGGCTGCTTCCAGGCGTAGGGGTGTATTTTATTGGAGTCTGGGTGCGGTCCTGGCGATGGCATTACCTTCTTCGTCCTATAAAATCGGTTTCTACCCCCAAAATATTTCCTATCGTGGCTATCGGGTATATGGGCAACAATATTTATCCTGCCCGTGCCGGGGAAATCCTTCGAGCTTATGTTCTGAAACGCAAAGAGGATATCTCTATCTCTTCTTCTCTAGCAACCATTGTAGTAGAACGTGTCTTTGATGGGGTGGTCATGCTGGGGTTTGTCTTTTTAAATCTCCCTGAATTGGCAACGCTTACCGGAACATCTGGCTTTATTGGAAATATTCAAACTCTTGCATTATGGGGAGCTGTCGCATTTATTGGTGTGCTGGCAGTTTTCATGGCCGCCGCCATGTTTCCTGTTCCGGCTGAGAAAGTAATCATAAAATTAATTGGGACCCTGCTGCCCGAAAAATTTCGGGTGAAAGCAAATGATATTGTGCTGCGGTTCCTGAATGGATTGGAGTCCCTCCGGTCACCCAGGGAAGCGATTATGGTTTTATTAACTTCAATCGTAATCTGGCTTCTGGAAACCGGAAAGTATTGGTTTGTGATGCAGGCATTTGATTTTCAAGTCAGTTTCTTCGCATTAATGCTGATGAATGGAATCGTAAACCTGGCAACAACGATACCCTCAGCGCCAGGTTATGTAGGGACGTTTGATGCGCCAGGCATTGCTGTTTTAACAGCCTACGGCGTGGAACAGGGAGTTGCCGCTGGATATACGTTGGTTTTGCATGCCGCTTTGTGGTTGCCAATAACACTTCTGGGAGCGTATTACATGCTGCGAGAGGGAATCCGCTGGCAGGGGGGAGAAGTCCTTGATTCAAAACCAGATTCCGCAAAAGAGGGTTGATTTAGGCGTTATAATAAAAAAGACAGTTCCCGATTAGGGGATTGTGTCTTGCTTAAGGAGTACTGATTATGAACCCGGTAAATAAGAAATCACCCTATCGTGTACTCATTGCTGACGATGTCCTGGAAACTCGCCGGAATACCCGGTTAATGCTGGCTGATAACCCGATGGTTGATATTGTCGCTATTGCGCACAATGGCCGGGAAGCTGTTGAGTTGGCTAAAAAACACCAACCGGATATTGCGCTGATGGACATAAATATGCCGGAGATGAACGGATTTGAATCTTTCCAGGCGATGCACGAAATTTTCCCGACCATGGCCTGCGTTATTATTTCCGCTGAAGATGACAATCAATCTTTCCGATCGGCGATGAATGTGGGAGCGCGGGAATATCTGGTCAAGCCTTTTACGGTCTACCAGTTAAATAACGCGGTTAAAAGAGTGGGGGATATTGTGAAAATGGAACGTGAGCAGGCAGATGTGGCAGCTCGATTGAGCAAGCAGCGGTCGTCCTACTTGCTTCAGCTAGCCCACGAGTATTCAAAATCAAGGCGGACGGACGATGAGGCTCTGGAGGTGTTTGAACAGCTGGCAGCAAATCCGCAATGTGAACTGCGATGGCTGCGTACGTTGGCCATGCTGTACATTATTCGCCAGGATTGGCTAAAACTCCAGGTTCTGTCAGGCCGCCTTGCCCGGCAGTTTGGATAAACCCCCTAACCAAAGGACAGGTTCATGAAGATTGCAGTAATCGGCGCTGGCTATACCGGTTTATCTGCTGCGTATGATTTAGCGCGCGCAGGACACAAAGTAGTTATTTTCGAAGAGAATGATCGCCCGGGAGGACTGGCGATTGGTTTTAAGGAACCAGGGTGGGATTGGTCAGTGGAAGCGTATTACCACCATTGGTTTGAATCTGATCAGCACATGCTGGGCTTGATTGAAGAATTGGGTTTTTCTGAAAAAGTTCGCTTCCCCCGCCCCTATACAGTAATGCTGCATGATGGAAAATGGCATCCATTCGACTCGGTAATCCAGGCGCTCTTATACCCCGGGTTGGGTTGGGGAGTAAACAAGATCCGTTTTGGTTTGGTTGGATTGTATCTGCGGTTGACTAAAAACTGGCAGTCGATGGAAAAGACCACTGTGGATTCCTGGATGAGAAAATGGGCTGGCGCCAAGGTTTATGAAACCATGTGGGAACCCATGCTGAAAGGCAAGTTTGGATCTCACTACAAAGAAGTAAATATGGCCTGGATGTGGGCCAGGTTTCATGCCCGGACATCTAAGCTAGGAACATATCAGGGAGGTTTTCAGGCTTTTGCGGATGATATCTCCGAAGTGCTGGAAAAACTTGGTGCGGACATCCAGTTATCGTCACCCGTAAAGGGAATATCGGACAAACTAGTTGTCAAAACGGATGATAAGCAGGAGAAATTTGACAGGATTCTGGTGACAACATCTCCCGGTTTACTGTCGAAGCTGGTGCCTTCCCTCCCGAAATCCTATCATGCTGATTTGAAAGACCTCAAGAGCTTAGGCGCAGTTGTGCTGACGCTTTCCCTCCATAACCAGCTCTCAAAAGAGGGATATTATTGGTACAACATTCCCAAGGATCAGGGGTTTCCGTTCCTGGCAGTAGTGGAACACACCAATTATCTTTCTCCTGATTATTTTGGAGGAGACCATATCATTTATTGCGGTGATTATCGCGATCCGGATCACGAATATTTTTCACTCTCTAAAGAAGAGCTTCTGGAAATATTTTTGCCGCCATTGAAGAAAATTAATCCGGATTTTGACCCCGCTTGGGTAAAGAAATCCTGGTTGTACCGGACAAAATATGGCCAGCCGGTTCCCGAATTGAATCATTCCAGCAAAATACCCCCGATTAAAACACCACTTTCTGGATTATATTTTGCCAGTATGAGCCAGGTTTATCCCTGGGACAGGGGAACTAATTTTGCTGTGGAAATCGGCCGTAGGGCTGCTGAGTTAATGATCCGCGGCTAATAAATCCAGGAAAAGGGGAAGTACAAATAAAGAGTTGTCTAAAAAGGCAGTCCCTGGTTTTTTAGCTACTATCTGCACTGAAGCAAATTACTGATCAGGGGACAATAGTGTCTTATGTTATGAAGTTCCGACTGAAGTCGCAGAATGAGCTGGCGCTGGGCGTCCCTCTCCAGGGACGCTGATTGGTTTGTGTATTTAGTAGGTTTCCAGAGAATTTCAGTGTCGACGGAGGTCGACACTCGGCAAAGCCCCTAGTTGCGATTTTAATCGCTTTATATTGATGGAGTTGGGGTTATAAGAAAAGGGGCTGTTCCAATTACTTGTGGAGCAGCCCCTCTTTTTTTGATAGATATTATTAATCAAAATTCATCAGACTCGCACGAGAGTGATTATTGTCCCTGCTTTTGT
>CBDVDO010000095.1:0-6404 GCA_965372765.1 uncultured Anaerolineales bacterium | reverse complement strand
ATCTGCCCCAAACCGAGAATCGTAAATTGAATTTTCATTTAATTTCCCTAGTTGGTATTATCTGCTGCTTGAAGTTTCCTTAATAAAAATATTTCCTCATCGGATGGAGATCCGTCAGGCTGGACCTTTTCATGATTTTTTATGAACCATACCGTCCGGGGGTTGCTCCCGGCCGACTGCGCTAAATCCGCGCCCCAAAGGGGGTGCTGTTTAATAATTACCAGGGAGCGGCGCAGACCCATTGGTTTTCCTTCTCCCCACACTTGCACTCGCCGGGGAAACAATCCAGCCGCCAACACAGCAAACACCCGTTCCCAGCGACGGAGCGGATAACGCGTTTTACCCAGGTCATGCAGCAAGGCAGCTTTCAGCAGGTCTGGATCGTCTTCCCCCTGGATTTGTAATGACCGGAACACTCTTAAGCTGTGATTTTGATCAGCTGCGGACAATTTTTGAAAGAGGTTCTGCTCCTCCGGAAACAAAACGGTATTTACTACCTCCTGATCCCCCTCTCGAGGAGATCTCTTAAACCCCTGCCAGAACTGCCAGACCCGGTAACTGACCTTGGATTTCATTAACCCACCAGTAGATTAATCAGAAAACGCAAGGGCGGTCCCAATATCCAGCCCAAGACGTCTATTCCCATGTAGGGACCGGCAATAAACAACACGATCAGGATCATCGGTCCGTAGGGGCGGATTTGCGCCATTCGATCCTTCCAGGCATCAGGCAGAAAAAAGTCTAATATCTTGTCGCCGTCCAGCGGCGGAATTGGGATCAAGTTAAACAGCATCAATACCAGATTGATAGTAATGAACTCCCACAAAAATTCTATCGGTGTCGGGAAGATAGAACTCCCCTGGGTGGCAAAGGATAAAAAAAGATCATCCAGATTAATAATATTTAATTGGAAGGGTATAGAAGCCAGCAGTGCCATCAGGAAATTTGACAGCGGACCAGCCAGGGCAACCCACATCATCGCTGAAGGTGCGCTGCGCCTCAGGGTATAAGGGTTCACAGGGACAGGTTTGGCCCATCCAAATCCAGCCACAACCAGCAGCAGCGACCCCATGGGGTCCAGGTGTGCCAAGGGATTCAGTGTCAGCCGGCCGTTGACCCGGGGTGTATTGTCCCCAAAATAATTAGCGGTCCAGGCATGAGCAAACTCGTGCACGGAGAAGGCAGTTAAAAGGACTATGATTCTTGAAATAAGTGACGCAGGATTGAGGTTTAACATAAAAACTCCTGCCGGAGATTATACCATCCTGCACTTCTTCAACATACCAGCTGCTATTGCCTAACCTGGATGGGGAGCCGGGAATGAGAACTTTCGCTAAATCTTAAATTCTCCCGACTCATAAAACAATTCATCATCAACAATTATTTGACCGCCATCGCGCATGTCACAGATCATATCCCAGTGGATAGCGCTTTTATTCAAGCTTCCAGTGATAGGATACCCTTGTCCCAAGGCCATATGAATCGTCCCTCCGATCTTCTCATCAAAAAGGATGTTTTTTATAAAGCGGTCAATTTTTTGATTGGTCCCGATCGCAAATTCACCAAGATATCGAGAACCCTCATCAGTATTCAGCATTGAGGTTAAAAATTCCTCATTTTTGGCAGCTGAAGCTTTGACTACTCTTCCCCCCTCAAAATGCAGCTCCACTCCTTCAACTTCACGTCCAGAGGAGATTGCTGGATGGGTAAAGCGCACCCAGCCAGTGGCGGAATCCTCAACTGGACCAGTAAAGATCTCTCCGCTAGGCATATTTTGCTTTCCATCAGAATTGATAAACACTCGTTCCTCGACCGAGAGGGTTAAATCAACATTCGGTCCTTTCACCTGCACTGCTTTTTTCCCCTTCAGCCAATCGACCAGTCTCTGCTGTTGATCATGGATACGCTTCCACTCCGCTCCCGGATCCTCTTTATCACTAAATGTCGTACTGTAAACGTAATCTTCAAAGTCCTTTAAACTCATCTCGGCATCCTGGGCATATGCCTGGGTGGGATAAAGCGTGCTCACCCGGCGCAATGAACCGGAAGCCATTCTATCGAAATAAGTGTTAAATATGTCCTTGTACGCTTGGCGGCGGATTCTCATTTGCTGCGGGTCGATACTGCTCAATGATCGGGTGTTGAATTGGGATTTGATAAAAATTCTGACATCAAAGTCCTCATTGACCATCTTCCAGAACCTGTCCTGATGCCCCAATTGATCCTCATTGGCTTCTTCTAAAAAGATTTGACCAAGTCCTTCAAACCCCGGTACTGGTCCGGGGAGAGAATAGGGTAAAAGGTAAGGGTAAGCACCGGCGCGTATCACTTCGCGAAACACTTCCCGAATCAAGGGGGCCGCCGGCGGTTGGGCTATGATTGCCACCAGATCCTTTTCTTTGACCTCAGTGGAGTAGTTAACGAGGGTTTTTGCCAGATTTACTGTACGCGGATCTGTCATCCTGAGCTCCTTTGTTCGTAGAATTCACTAAGGTTCCTGGCAATCAATTATGGAATTGCCAGATCGATTTATATGGTTGAGAGATTCAATCGGTATGCGCTGATAATAGCATATCAGAAACAAATTGTTAATTCTGATGGGTTTTAATATGCTGAGTAAAAAAAGGTTCAACTGGACCGGGTAATCTGACTTTATAAACAACATTGGTATACTGGTTTATTGAATCGAAATTCAAATTCGCTTATGACCAATTCCCAAATGATATAATGCCAACATGCTACCGGACCTGGAATTAGACGATATTTTAAAGCTGCGAAAAAGCCACCCCTGCGGAGAAGACCGCTGGAAGGTCATCCGTTTGGGCGCAGATATTAAAATCGAATGCCTGGGATGCGGCAGGCAGGTAATGCTGACTCGCAGAAAGCTGGCCCGTAACGTTAAAAAAAATCTAACCCAGGAGGAAAACGCGCCATGAGCAAGCTCTACCTGGTGGCCACTCCAATCGGAAACCTGGAGGATATCACCTTCCGGGCAGTCCGAATCTTGAAGGAAGTTCCTCTTATTGCTGCCGAAGATACCCGGACCTCAAAAACTTTGCTGAAAGCGTACCAGATAAACACCAAACTGACCTCTTACCACGATCACAACAAAGAAAGCAAAACTCCAAAACTATTGGATCATCTCAAAGCACAAGACCTGGCCCTGGTATCCGACGCCGGCACTCCTGCCATTAACGATCCGGGGTTTTACCTGGTTAAGGCGGCATTGGAAGCTGGCCATCAGGTGATCCCCATCCCCGGTCCCAGCGCGCCGGTTGCTGCCCTCTCTGCTTCCGGTTTTCCCACCGACAACTTCCTATACCTGGGCTATCTACCGAGGAAAACCAAAGGACGAAAGGATTTTCTAGAAAAGGTTAAGGAGGGTCCCTGGACCCTGGTCTTCCTCGAGACACCACATCGGCTGATCCAATCTTTGGAAGATATGCTAGTGGTGTTAGGTGATCGTGAGATCGCTGTAGCCCGGGAGCTGACCAAGCTCCACGAGGAAATTTATCGAGGAACCATTAGTGAAACCCGGGATCATTACCTGCAGCACGAACCTAAAGGAGAAATCACATTGATTATCTCCGGCAGGGGAAATGAAGCTGTATGGTCCAGGGAAAAACTCATCATGTCTATACAGGAAGAGCTTAAATTGGGAGGGCTCAGCCCTACCCGGCTCGCAAAAACCCTGGCGGATGAATCAGGCTGGTCGCGGCGGGATATCTATGATTTAATGCAGGGGTTAGGTAATTAATAGGAAGGAATATGCTTCTATAGACTATGCAAGATATAGTTTTTCCTAAGCAGGAACCCGGTTCTCATGGAATAAGGAACCGGGTTCTAAAAAATATAAGAAGGTGTACACAATGGATTTAAATCAATATCAGGACTTTCCCAAATTAGACAATCACAATATGCTGGCGGAAATGAACGGCTTGCCCGAACAGCTGGATACTGCCTGGAGAGAAGCAGAAGCGCTTCCACTCTCGAATTTTGCCGGCGTTAAACAAGTATTAATCGCCGGCATGGGCGGCTCCGCCATCGGCGCCTCCCTGCTGAAAGCCTACGCAGCTCCCCTGGCTTCAATTTCAATTGAGGTTCACCGGGATTACGGACTTCCCGCCTGGGCAAACGGCCCAGACACACTGGTAATCATTTCCTCCCATTCAGGAAACACAGAAGAAACCCTCTCTGCAATGGAAGCCGCTCTCGAGCGAGGATGCAGCTTGTTAGCCATCTCCACTGGTGGGAAAATAGCCGAAATTGCAAAAAAGAATGGCACCGACCTGTGGATCTTTAAACACAAGGGACAACCGCGAGCAGCTGTGGGCTACTCTTTCTGCCTGCTGCTGAACGTTTTTTACCGGTTAGGTTTCCTTCCTGATCCTCTTGAGGAAATAAAAGACGCTGTAAGTGAGCTAAAAAAAGGCAGAGCTCTGCTAGCGCCGGAGCTTCCCGATTATCAGAACCCTGCAAAACAGGTGGCAGGGCAGCTTATCGATCGCTGGGTAAGTGTATTCGCTGCCGATCTTCTTGCTCCTGTCGCAAGGCGCTGGAAAGGTCAGATCAGCGAGATCGCCAAAGCATGGGGGCAATTTGAGGCCCTGCCAGAAGCAGATCACAATACCCTGGCCGGAGTAGTTAACCCAGAAGAAGTCTTGACAAAGACCATGACTTTATTCCTGCAGGCGGATTCCAATCACCCCCGCAACCAGCGAAGAATCGTGTTAACCAAAAAGGGTTTTATGGGCGGAGGAATAAATACGGATTTAATTCAGGCAACAGGAAAAACCCGCCTGGCCCAGATGTGGAATTTGATTCAATTTGGAGATTTCACAGCCTATTACCTGGCAATGGCCTATGATGTCGATCCCACACCAGTGGCTGCGATTGAGAACTTGAAAAGAGAACTGTAAACAAGTAAAAGAGAATTAGTCCAGAGTGTTATCCATCCACAATTTTCCACCCTGGACAAGATGGCGTTTTCCATAATATAAAAACCAATGAAAAAAACCAGAGTCCAGTTTTTCCTGATTGGATTTACCCTCCTGCTGACCTTTTCCCTTGTTGGCATCATTCAAGCCCAGGGGGATTCCACAACAACGGTGATTAATACTATCAACCAGCTGCGCGCCCAAAGAGGGCTGGCGCCGCTTCTTCCTGATCCTGCCTTAATGCAGATTGCCCAGCAGCACAGCCAGTACCAGGCATCCATAGGAACCTGGACTCATATCAGTGCGGACGGGTCCCGCCCCAGAGAACGAGCAATCGCGGCAGGTTTTGGAAATGGAGCAACACCCTTTATCTCGGAAAATGTCGCCTACGGGACCAATATGTCGATCATGGAAACCATCAACGGACCCTGGAACGATCCCGAGCATCACCACACCATGTACAACCCCAGCGCCAAGTATATCGGAGCCGGGGTAGCTTATTCCGGTGACGTTGTTTTTTATACAGTAGATACCGGTTATTATGTTGGAGACCCGGCGCCCACACCCGAATACCCGGCTGTTTCCGGCACCCCTTCCGCCTCAGTCTTTCCTTCGGTAGTTCCGGTTATCGTTTCTACTCCGCTAAGTGACGGAACAGTTAAACATATCGTCCAGGATGGACAGACATTGTGGACCATCGCCGCGGTTTATAATATCTCTCTTGAGGTTTTAAATCAGATTAATGGGTTTGAACCAGACACGGTTTTGCTGCCCGGAGATGAGGTCATCATCCAGCCTTCCTATACCCCCACCAGCACACCGATTGGAGAGCCCAGCGCTACCCTGCCGCTCAGGTTTTCCCACACTCCCTCCTTAACCGCACCCGAAGGGACTCCGGTTCTGTTTAAACCCTCAACGGCAGCAGCTACAGAGCATCTTCCTATCGAGCCCCGTTTTCAGAGCAGCGGTAAAAATCCTACAATAATTATCCTGGCAGTGATAATTTCCGGCGGAACCTTGCTGACTGCATTATTGTTCAGTCTTAAAAAGAAGAATTAATACAAATCCGGTTACTCCTCCCGGAGATTTCCCCCATCCCAAACCAACTTATTCACTTCAGTCTGAATTTTTATTAGCTTCCCGATCAATTTTTCCAATTTACCGGGATCCCCCGTGGTCAGGAAATGACCTTCCCCTTCTCGGTCTCTATCCGATTTGAGATCAAAGGCTTCCAATAACCGTCCCGCCTGGCGGGCTACTGCCGGCGCGGGGTCAATCACCCGGACATTCTCACCTACGATCTCCCTGATAACGGGAATCACAAACGGATAGTGAGTACAACCCATCACTACTTCATCAACTCCCTCTTCCAACATCGGGTTTAAAGCCTTTTCCAGAATTTTCCGGGTAAGGGGATCATCGATTTTTCCACCCTCGATTTGACCCACCAGCCCTGGACAGGTATCT
>CBDVDO010000094.1:0-6472 GCA_965372765.1 uncultured Anaerolineales bacterium | reverse complement strand
CAACTCTTAACCCATCAGGGACATACTTGTTTTATAGAAAAGGAAGCCGGTGTAGGAAGTGGTTTTTCTGACCATGCTTACCAGGAAGCCGGCGCTACAATTGTTTACAGTGGAGAAGAAATCTACGGTCGGGCTGACCTGATTCTTAAGGTTTCTTCTCCCGTAAAGGAAGAATACGACTGGATGCAGAAAGGATTAACCCTGCTAGGGTTCCTGCATCTCTCAGCCGGAGGTTCCGCTAAAGTGGATATCCTGTTGGATAAAAAAATCACCGCCATCGGCTATGAAATCATCCAGGAAGAGAATGGGTCCCTGCCGGTATTAAGACCGCTCAGCCAGCTGGCCGGAAGAATGATACCCCAGGTAGCAGCCACCCTGGCTCAAAACAACTACGGCGGAGCTGGATTTTCACTTGGCGGTGTGCCTGGAATCCCTCCCGCTGATGTAGTGATTTTGGGTGCCGGGATAGTCGGCCGCAATGCTGCCCGCTCGTTCCTGGGACTGGGCGCTAATGTACATATGCTGGATTGCTCCCTGGAAGCTCTTCAGCGAATTGACCGTGAATTTTCCAGCAGGGTAAATACCCTTATTTCCTATCCCTTTAACCTCCATAAGATCTGCTCTATTGCTAATGTATTTGTAGGCGCGATTCTGGTGCCGGGGGCTCCTTCCCCGGTGGTTGTTACCCGGGAAATGGTCCAGCAGCTTCATTCCCGGTCAATCATTATTGACAGCTCTATTGACCAGGGCGGCTGCGTTGAAACCAGCCGGCTCACTACCCACAGCAATCCCACCTACCTGGAAGAAGATGTCATTCATTACTGTGTGCCGAATATGACCGGTGTCTTGGGTCGGACAGCAACCCATGCCATGAGCAACGCGACCTGGCCGTTTATCACCCAGATTGCCGAGATCGGAATTAAAGAATCCCTGAAAAAGAACCCGGCATTAAACAATGGTGTTTACATTACTCAGGGAAAGGTCGTTAAACAAGTACTGACCAATGCCCTGGAGGGCAGGAAAAGCATATGAGCTGGACTGATCAATACAAACAAAAAGTTGTTACCCCCGCGGAAGCAGTAAAGGCAGTTAAATCCGGTGACCGGATCTTCCTCACCGGCAACTGTTCCGTGCCAAATATAATCCTGTCTGCTCTTGTGGACCGGGCGCCAGAGCTCAAGGATGTGGAAATCTGCCAGGCTTTAACGATTGGATCTGCTGACTACGTCAGCCCGGAAATGGAAGGACACCTGCGGGTGAATACCATGTTCATCAGCCACAATATCCGCCAGGCTGTCCAAAACGGGCGGGCTGATTTTACTCCCGTTCTGCTGTCCGAATTTCCCCTCTTGTTTAAAGACAAAATCCTCCCACTAAACGTGGCTTTTGTGCATCTCTCCCCCCCCGACCCGCACGGTTACTGCAGCTTCGGTTTAGAGGTGGGACTAAGCAAAAGCCCCGCTGAATCGGCGGATATTATCATCGCGGAAGTGAATGAACAGATGCCCCGCACCCTGGGGGATTCCTTCATCCACGTCAGCGCGATCGACTATATCGTTCCGGTCGACTACCCACTGCCTGAGCTGCCAATGGGGGATGGAAACCCATCAGACAAAGTTAAGAAAATTGCCGGTTATATCGCCGGGTTGATTCCAGACGGAGCGACCATGCAAATGGGCATTGGCGCCATTCCTGACGCAGTTCTACATTATCTTTTTGACAAGAAAGACCTGGGCATACATACCGAATTGTTTTCAGATGGTGTGATCGACCTGGTTGAAGCGGGCGTTTTAACCAATGCTAAAAAAACTTTACATCCCGGAAAAATCGTCGTTGGATTTATCCTGGGCACAAAACGCCTTTATGATTGGGTTCACAATAACCCGCTGATTGAATTTCTCCGCACAGAATACATCAATGATCCCTTTATTGTCTCTCAGAATGACCGCATGGTTGCTGTCAACTCTGCAATTGAGATTGACCTCACCGGGCAGATCTGCGCAGATAGCATCGGCACCAAGCTGTACAGCGGTGTTGGAGGGCAGCTGGATTTCATTTATGGTGCGTCCCGGTCTAAAGGCGGCGTGCCGATTATCGCGGTGCCGAGTACTGCAAAAGACTTCAGCAGGATTGTCACCACTTTAAAACAAGGCGCGGGGGTGGTCACAACCAGGAATCACATCCATTATGTGGTTACTGAGTACGGGGTTGCGAGTTTGTACGGTAAAACCATCCGCGAACGGGCGCAGTCATTGATTGATATTGCTCATCCTAAATTTAGAGAAGAGTTAACCAAAGATGCAAAAGACCTGCATTATATTTAGGTGTTGATTACCTTTATCCAATCAACAGGTTGAAAATGGGTCTTTTTAAAAAGAGCAAACTATGAACCGCCGGGCAAAAATCATCGCCACGCTGGGACCTGCCAGCGAAGATAAAAAAACAATCAAAAACCTGCTCACAGCCGGCATGGACGTGGCTCGAATCAACTTCTCCCACGGTGACCTGGAAAGCCATGCCCAGGTAATCCAGATCCTGCGTAAAACAGCCCAGGAGCTTAACCGTCCGATCACAATCCTCCAGGACCTCTCTGGCCCAAAAATCCGGACCGGGGAAATAAAGTCCGGGGAAATCAATCTGGTTCAAGGAAAACAGCTCATTCTCACGACTGATGATGTCCAGGGAACGGACAAAATTGTTTCTGTAAATTATTCAGATCTTCCTCGTAGCGCAAAAATAGGTGGCCGGATTCTGCTGGATGACGGAAAGCTTGAATTGAAGGTAATAGAGATCAAGGGCAATCAGGTCATAACCGAAGTAATCCAGGGGGGAGTACTGAAACCCCGCAAAGGCGTCAACCTGCCGGGTGCCAACTTAACCATCCAGACTTTGACAGAAAAAGACCTGGGTGATCTAAAATTTGGATTAGCCCATGACATTGATGTGCTGGCACTGTCTTATGTGCGGAGTGCGGAGGATATCAAAAGGCTTCGTCAGGAAATCAAGAAGATCAACCCGGATCAAGGGGGCATCCCAATCATCGCCAAACTGGAACACCCGGACGCAATTGAGAACCTGCATGAAATCATCCATGAGGCGGATGGTGTAATGGTAGCCCGGGGAGATCTGGGAATCGAAATGCCTCCGGAATCTGTCCCGATTATTCAGAAGCGGATCGTCTCCATGGCGAACAAACATCTCAGTTATGTAATTATCGCCACCCAAATGCTTGATTCGATGGTAAACAACCCCCGCCCTACCCGGGCAGAAGCCTCCGATGTCGCCAATGCTGTCCTTGATGGAAGTGACGCGGTAATGCTCTCCGGCGAGACTGCCATCGGCAAATTCCCCGTAAAAACTGTCCAGATGATGTCTTCAATTATCCAACAAAGTGAAGATCATATCGATGAATGGGGCCATTCTTATTTCGACCCCACTGAAGACGCCATTCATGATAATGCAGTTTCCATTACCAGGGCTGCCAGGGAACTGGCCCATGACAGGGAGGTCGCTGCCATCGCTGTTTTTACCAGGAGCGGCAGGACAGCAAAGCTGATGTCCAAAGCCCGACCGCATGTTCCCATCCTGGCCTTTACCCCTGTAGAAAAGACCTACCAATATCTTTCCATGCTGTGGGGGATAACTCCTAATATTATCCCGCAGGCAGCTACAATCGAGGATATGATCGGTCACGTTGATACGGCAGTGATTGAAGGGACACCGGTAAAACCGGGGCAGGAAATTGTATTAATTGCAGGGTTCCCCATTGATAAAATGGTTCCCCCCAACCTGGCGCTCCTGCATACCGTAAAGTCAAGATAAATCTTCACCACAGCGGAATGAATCAATCTATTTGTTTCTGTTTATCCCTCTAAGTTCGGAGGGATCTATTTACAACCCCCCGGGGGCAGCAAATGAAAAATCAGCCTTTTATCCGTGGTGAACAAAATTCTCAACCAATTCCATTAGAAGAATTCCTGCCTGCTTACAGATCGGGAGTGGTCAGCTCCTGGTTAAATCATCTACCCTCCCGACCCGATTTGGTAATCTTCCCCTTTGGTGATTCTCCACTAGAGGCGCTTGAAGCCGCAGCAGCGGGTTACCGGATTGTGGTCCCCATCCATAACCCGATTACCAGATTCCTGTTAAACCGCCTTGCCCAGCCGATTTCAAAAGAGGAATTAAATTCTGCCCTGGTCCGGCTTTCTTCCAGTTATAAGGGAAAAGAGCGGCTGAAGCCATTTATTCTATCCCTATACGAAACAGAATGTCCCCACTGTGGGAAGCTGATCTCCGCCAGATCGTTTACCTGGTCCAAAGCAAGGGGAGAACCTGTCCGGAAAACCTGCCTTTGTTCCGACTGTGGTGAACCCTCTGAAACTCCTGTTTCCCAGGAAGATATCCAAAAAGCTCTGGCTTACAAGGAGAACAGCCCTTCCCATGCCCGGGCTCTCACCCGGGTGGCCCCCCCTGATGATCCGGTTCGTTTCCAGGCAGAAAATGCACTCAAGACTTATCCGCACCGTACCGTACATGCCTTATTTACCATCCTTAATAAACTTACCGGGTTTGACCTTTCTCCGGAAGAGAGGATAAATCTAGAAATGCTCTTGCTGCATGCTTTTTACCGCTGCAGCAGTTTAAGTTCATCCTCGATTTTGGAAAGGGAATCCGGCACGTCCCCAGATGATGATACCTATCGGGAAGAAAATGTCTGGTTTGCCCTGGAAGAAGCCCTCGAAATCTGGGAGAATGGTCAAATTTCTGTTCCGATTGTTACCTGGCCAGACCTGCCGCCAGATCCTGGAGGAATCTCAATTTATCCCGGCCGGGTAAAAGATCTTATACCGCAATTGGAAGGTTTGGATTTTGGTGCTGCTTTGATGGTATTTCCAAAACCAAATCTATCTTTTTGGTCCCTCAGTGCGCTTTGGACTGGCTGGTTGTGGGGGCAGGCCGCTGCTGCGCCGCTGAGAAATATTCTCAGCCTGCAAAGTCTCGACTGGGTCTGGCTCGCCCGGGCGATTAAAAGCACTTTATCAGAGCTAGAAGAAATCCTTCCCCCAGGGGTTCCATGTTTTGGGCTGCTTCCCAACCTCGAAATCGAATATCTAATTTCTGTAGGAACGGCTGCTTGCGCAACAGGATTTACCCTCACGGATATCGCCGTGGACCCTGATCTACCGCAAGGTCAAATCATCTGTACCACCGGGGAACAGTTGTCAGCGAGCCCAACTGCAAAATCAATGAAGGAAATCATCCGCTCTGCGGGATTTGAGTTCCTGAAAGCGGCGGGAGAACCAAAACACACCTTGTCTCTTTACAGCGCCGGGTTGGCATCAATTGCTTCGGAGCATGTCTTGCTGCAATCAGGAAAAGAAAACATAGCAGATTTTTATCTTCAGCTGGTTAAAAATTTTGAGGAATCTATTGCTTACCGGCAAGGTTTTTTACATTTTTCCGAATCCGAGACCTGGTGGCATCAAGAACTGAGCCCCTCGCCAGACCCTCACTCGGACCGAGTAGAACAGGCACTTGTCAACCTCCTGGCAAAAAGCAGCTCTCCCCTGCTAGATGTTGATGTCTACAACCATCTTTATCATAAGTTCCCGGGATTAGGTACTCCCCAACAAGGATTAATTGAGGTTTGTTTAAAATCGTATGCAGAAAAAAATGGCGGAACTCAATCAGGATGGATATTAAGATCAAGCGACCAACCTTCAAACCGCAGACAAGATTTAATGGAAATCGAAGATACTCTTTCTCTGCTGGGCACTCAATTGGGATTTGAAATAAAGAAGGGAGCGCCATTGGGGAATATTCTTTGCCTGGTCTGGCAAAATAAAGGCGAGACCAGCTATACATTTTATATCTCTGCGTCAGGGATCTTAAACAAAATCATCGCCGGATCCGACTCTCCGGTGGTAAATCCCTGGATTATCCTGCCCGGCAGCAGAGCAGAATTAATCCACTACAAAATGGAGAATAATAATCCCCTGGCAAAAACAATTCAGAATTCCTGGGGGTTGGTTAAATACCGCCATATCCGCCGCATAGCAGATGAAGGAGGATTGACAAAGGAAAATCTCCAGGAACGTTTAGCTCTGGATCCTTTTACTTCTGACGCGCCGCAGCTCCCACTGATCTAACAAACGTTTAAAGTTTAAGGTTTAAGGTTTAAGGTTTAAAGTAGAAGTGTTCCAACTAAGTAACATTGCGAACAGCGCCCAATAAATTGGGCTAAACTATTGCTCAGACTACTAGTCACCGGTATCTCCATGATCGGCCGGCAAATAAATTTGCGGCCTGGATGAATTAAGTTCCACTAAAGTAGGACTTCTTTTATATATCTGGGTGCTATTCAAAATTAAGAATAAAGGAACCGCCTTTCAGGTGTGCACCCCGTAAGCCGGACAAATAAATAAAGACCTCTCATAGATGATTATCTATGGTTGGTTGGCTTTCAAAAGCC
>CBDVDO010000093.1:0-6529 GCA_965372765.1 uncultured Anaerolineales bacterium | reverse complement strand
TAGCGGTAATTAAGAATCTGGAACAGTTTTTCCTGCGCCCAGGGGGTGGCATTTTCAGTCCCGAAGTCATCCATGATCAAGAGAGGGCAGCGCCGGATATCTTCAAAGCGCTCTTCAAAACTAGATTCGGGATTATTATAAGAAAACCGCAGGCTATCCAAAAGATCGGGTACAGTCAAAAACAGGGTGGGGACCCCTATGTCAACTACGAAATTGGCAACAGCGGCTGCCAGGTGGGTTTTTCCGCATCCGTAATGTCCCTGAAGCACCAGCCAGCCCTGTAGTTTCCCGGCGAATTGGTGGGCATGGTTATAAGCCCGTTCCAGGGAATCTGCCTGGGCAGGACCCATTCCAATTTGACCCCGGGGTTCAAAGTTTTTAAAGGTCAGATGGGTGAGCTCGTCAAGATTGCTCATTTTGTAAAGATCGTTCCGGACTTGCTGTTTTAACTGACCTGCCCGGCAGGTGCAAACTTGAATCCGTCCGAAATCAGGATGACCGACCGGCAAATCGCGCCGGAGGTAGCCTACACCACCGCAGATCTCACATTTGGGATCTCCGGCGTAAGAAGCTGCGCTGGGATCAATCTTCGATGAATCCTGCGAACTCATCTTCGAGATACGCCCGGCGGTCTTTTTTAGTATGTCTTCTATCTTGTCGCTCATCTCTTCCACCGTCCTGCCAACTGCGTAAGATGGCTTCTACATAATTCCATTTTCTGACATTGTTATGGACTGCGATTTCCAAAGCCTGTCGAATCCAGCCTTCGGGGTAATTTTTTTCCGCTTCCCGGAGCGTATCCGCAATTAATGGAGTTAAGGGTCCTATATTTTCTTCATAGAGCTGAAATATATTCGGCTGTTCCATACTTAATGTTGGAGAGGGCCCGCTTCCGTCGGAGGGGCGCCACGATCCGTCTGCGACGGATTGAACCGCGGCCTGCCCTCTGGGGGAGTTGAAAAAATATATTGCCAGCTGATTGTCCTTGTCAGGAACTGTTGTCTTCAGCAGGGTGCCGCGGTTTACCGCCAGCTCCAGCCCCGCGCGGACCGCGCGCTGCTGGGCGGCGGTCGAGGCGCCCATGCCTTCCATAAAGATCGGATCTCCTATAAAATCTTCTTCCTTCAAAAACCTGACCTTCCCTTCCAGGCGTGTGATTTGCCACAGCGCATAAAGGGTGACCTTTAATTCGTTCAGATCATCGATCTGCGGCAGCAGTTCTTTAAAGAACAGGGTTGGAATCCTGGTGGTATTTATTTTTCCGGGGGGAAAGCCGTCAAATCCCATTAGGTCACCTGTGAGAGGTCAATATTCCTGGTGGCAGCGTTTTCAAATTTAGCCAGATTCTTACGGAAGACCATCTGAACTTCACCTGTGGGACCATTACGGTGTTTGGCGATGATTATCTCAGCCAGATTTTGGTGGCTTGAGTCTTCCTCGTAGACCTCGGGTCGGTAAATGAACATGACGATGTCAGCATCCTGTTCCAGGCTGCCGGATTCTCGCAGGTCGGACAGCACCGGGCGTTTATCTGAACGCTGCTCAACGGCCCGGGATAACTGGGCGGCGGCAAGCACCGGTACGTTCAGCTCCCTGGCTAGAATTTTCATATTGCGGGAAATATCGGAAACTTCCTGGACGCGGTTATTTGAGCGGATATCCCCGCCCATCAACTGTAGGTAATCTACGACGATCAGATCCAGCTTGTATTCCAGGTGCAACCGGCGGCATTTTGTCCGCAGCTGCAGGGGAGTGAGAGCGGGGGTGTCATCCAGGAAAATATGAGTATCGGTCAATACTTCAATAGCTTGCGTGAATAGCAGCCATTCGTTGGGATTCAACTTTCCGGAGCGCAGCCGGGTGGAGTTGATCCCGGTTTCCTGGGCGATCAGGCGTTGTACCAGCTGTTCATTGGACATTTCCAGGGAAAAATATGCAACATGTTTTTTATGGATCAAAGCGGCGTTTTTCACCGCGGTAAGCAAAAAGCCAGTTTTTCCCATCCCGGGACGACCGGCGATAATCAGCAGGTCGGAAGGCTGCAGTCCGCCCAGCATTTTATCGATGTCAAAAAAGCCGGTTGGCACACCCACCAGTTCATCATCCCGCTGGGAGAGCTCTTCAATGCGGTCAAAATAATCACTAAGGACAGCGCGGATGGGCTGGAGGTCGCGAGTTAATCGGCGTTCGCTGACATTAAAAACCGCCTTCTCGGAATCATCCATCACCGTATCCAGGCTGAGGTTTTCCTCGTAGGCTAACTTGGCGATCCGGTTTGCTGCGGCTAGCATGCGGCGGCGGATGGCGGTTTCCTCTACCCGGCGCCCGTAAGCTTCAGCGTGTAGGGAGGAGGGGACGTTGTTGATTAATTTGGTGATATAGGCTGCTCCGCCGATATCTGCCAGGTGTCCCATCTGGTCCAGTTCTTCGGTGACGGTGACAAAGTCGATTGCTTCGTTTCGGTCATGCAGGGTGATAAAGGCTTGCCAGATCCACTGGTTGCGGTGAATATAAAAATCATCCGACTGCAGGAATTGGGCAACGTCGTAATAAGCTTCGGGATTAATGAGCACAGCTCCGATGACCGCTTCTTCTGCTTCGCGGCTGTGGGGAACCATCTGGGGTCCGGAGGATTCAGGAGCGGCTTCAAATTGGACAGCTTCAGTCATGGCGGGGGATTCTTTTAATTAATTTGAGTTAGTTGTATTGTAAACCGGAATACCGGTGAATAATGATAGTCTCTTCTGCCTGTTATGCTGGGAGAGAAGACCCAGCTTTAATCGTCGTCTGGATTTTCTTCTTCGTCCTGGTCAGGAGCAGGCTTTTCCGGGTCAATCTTATCTAGATAGTTTTCAAATACTGAGAGCCGTTCCGTCTCCAGCTCCTCATCCGGACCAGTTTCAGATATGTCATCTTCAGGGAATAATCCGGCTTCCTTCATCACGGCATCGGCGACAAAAATCGGCACTTGTGCCCGGATGGCCAGGTTCATGGCATCCGAAGGTCGGGAGTCGATGTTGTGCTGGGTGCCGTTGATGCTGACAGCGATATTGCCGAAATAGGTTTCATCTTTCAGGGAAACAACTTCGACATGGATGACCTGGGCGTCGATCGACTCCAGAATATTTACAAACAGGTCATAGGTTAGCGGCCGGGAAACTTCCACTTCCTGGAGAGCCAGGGTGAGATGTTCCGCCTCGTAGACACCGACCATAATTGGTAAGTAGCGGTCAGAATTCAGCTCACGCAGGATGACCACCCGCTGCTGGGACATCAAGCTGACCCGGATGCTGTCGATGACCACTTCAACCATGTTGGACATAATTGGTGCTTCCCATAAGATTAGGCGCTGCTGTCTTGTTATTCTATCATGCGCGGGAAGTCGTTGCAACGAACGAACCTTAAGAGCTGTCATTTCTTAAGCTGTAATTCGTAATAGACCTCCGAGGTCGTTGAGACCTCGGAGGTCTTAGCAACCTCGGGGGTTGAAACGGGAGATGCTATAATATGATTTATATCGAATGCAGAATTAAAAATATTGGCAAATAGCCAGGGGGTGATTATGCCGAGAAGATATCTAACCTTTTGCCCAGGTGAGTATTACCATTTTTACAATCGGGGAGTGAACCGCGAGGCGATCTACTTTGATGATGATAATTATGCATACTTTCTATGGAATATTCAAAGATACTTAATTCCGGTGGCAAATATCGGGGCGTATTGCTTGATGCCAAACCATTACCATTTGTTGGTAGTGATAAAAGAGACTTCCAAGGTAGATCAGACCTCCGAGGTCGTTGAGACCTCGGAGGTCTCGTTGATGGTCTCGAGGGCGATGATGAAGTTGTCGGTTTCATATACAAAAGCCGTCAATCATCGATACGACCGTGTGGGACCCTTGTTTCAGGGGTCATTCCAAGCCAAACACATTGAGAGTACCGCCTATTTATGGCAGCTTGCCGGCTATATTCACCTCAATCCGGTAGAAGCCGGGTTGGTTCGATTACCAGAAGACTGGAATTTCTCAAGCTGTCGGGCATACCAGGGTTCAGAAATCCCTCAATTATTGCCAATTGATCCAGTTATAGACCTCCGAGGTCGTTGAGACCTCGGAGGTCTCGTTGACGTTGGGCAAAATGCTTACTTATGGATGATCATAGATTACATCCATCCGAACCTGGCGGCACCCGTATTAATACAGCGTTCAGAAGACTGGATGCATTCTGGTTGTCGGGTTTCTCTCGGTTTGAATAAAGCGGGTTATCTGAGACAGCATCTGGTTTTGGAATAATTAATAAGACCTCCGAGGTTTAGACAACCTCGGAGGTCTCTGGAGAAAATCAACCAATGACTTTTTCTTCTTCACGTTTGGCTTCCCGAATGCGTGTGCCATGATCCAGGATTCGTTTTCGGACACGTAAGTTTTTTGGTGTGACTTCCAGGAATTCGTCATCTGCAAGAAATTCGATGTATTGATCCAAACTCATCTCCCTGGGAGTGACCAGTCGTTGATTAATTTCACGGATACTATTCCGCATATTAGTCAGATGTTTGGTTTTGCAGACATTGATCTCAATATCGTCCGGCCGCTGGTTTTCACCCACAACCATTCCCCGGTAGACCTCGATGCCTGGCCCGATGAACAAAGTGCCTCGGCCCTCGGCATTTTTTAAACCAAAGGTGGTTGTGGTCCCGGTTTCCCAGGCCACCAGCGAGCCATGAGAACGAGCGTCAACAGACCCTGCCTGGGGAGCAAAACTGTGGAATGATGTATTTAGCACTCCCGTGCCCTTGGTCATGGTCAGGAAGTGGTGGCGAAAGCCGAGGATCCCCCGGGTGGGAGCCAGGAAAGTGAGCAGTACAGTGCCCGTGTTTAACTCCCGCATCTCTTTTAATTCTCCCTGCCGTTTATTGAGCGACTCCATAACCACGCCAATATCGTCGGGGTTGATTTCAATCCGGACTTCTTCGAATGGTTCCAGTATCCTGCCGGACGAGGAAGTTTGCAGAATCACTTCAGGCCGTGAGACATGGAATTCATAACCTTCGCGGCGCATGGTTTCGATCAGGATAGCCAGGTGCAGCTCTCCCCGTCCGGAAACCAATAGTGTATCCGTGTTCTTTGTTTCTTCCACTCGCAGGGCTAAATTACTCTTTATCTCCCGGAAAAGACGTTCATGCAGTTTTCGGGATGTTTTCCAGGTTCCTTCTTTGCCAAAAAAGGGAGAGGTGTTGACCCCGAAAGACATCCGGACAGTGGGGGCTTCCACTTTTATCCTGGGTAGGGAAATGGGGTTTTGGGGATCGCTGATTGTATCGCCAATGGTAATACCTTCCAGACCAGCGACAGCGACAATCTCGCCTGCCCGGGCTTGGTTCACTTCCCTGCGATCAAGTCCTTGATAATCATATAAGTAGCTGATTTCTCCGGAAATGATTTTTGAGTCTGAAGTCAGGTAAACCACCTGCTCCCCGACCTTAATCTCACCGGAAAAAATCCGTCCGATGGCTGTCGCACCCCGGAAATTATCATATTCCAGGGAAGTGACCAGCATCTGGAGAGGATGATGGATCTCCACTACAGGCGCGGGGATGGATTTGATGATGGTCTCGAATAAGGGCTGCAGATCTGGCCCTACTTCAGGTGTGTGCCCTGCACGATGCTCAGTAGCGATTGCATACACCACGGGGAAACTTGCCTGTTCCTCGCTGGCACCCAGCTCGATGAACAAATCAAAGGTGTCATTTAAGACCTGGGAGGTGTCTGCAAGTTTGCGGTCAACCTTATTAATGACCACGATTACTTTGTGGCCGAGCTCCAGGGCTTTTTGAAGTACAAAACGTGTTTGGGGACGGGGCCCTTCAGCGGCATCGACCAGCAATAAGACCCCATCGACCATGTTCAGCACGCGTTCCACTTCTCCCCCGAAGTCTGCATGCCCGGGTGTATCAACAATGTTGATTTTTATAAGCTGGTCGGTTTCGGGGTCAGCGATCTCGATAGCTGTATTTTTAGAAAGGATAGTGATGCCCTTTTCGCGTTCTAGGTCATTGGAATCCAGCACCCGTTCCCTGATTACTTTATTCTCATGAAAGACGTGGGCTTGCTGTAAAAGCCCATCAACCAGGGTGGTTTTTCCGTGGTCGACATGGGCGATAATGGCTAGATTGCGTAAGTCCGTACGGGTAGTTCTCATCATTTTCTTCCCAGTGCATAAAAAAAACCGACCGATCTTGGCCGGATTTCCAAATAATAACTTCGTCAGTTTACCAGAGGAACACAGATTTGAACAGGCTTGTGATGTTAGGGCAGTCTAAGATCTGGGACAAGTCAAGGATACCGGCAAGAGCCTCCAGGGTCTGTAAAACCCTGGAGACCCTTCTTTAATCGTTCTTCTTTAATTGGGAATTTCTCCGCATCAGCTTATTCAAAGAATAAGTCCAATGAATGAAGATGGTCACGGTTAGATTTATGCCCTGTATTCGCTGGTAAGGTCTGAGATTAGACCTTTTGAGGTGGAGGATCGGC
>CBDVDO010000092.1:0-6552 GCA_965372765.1 uncultured Anaerolineales bacterium | reverse complement strand
AAATGCTGGATTGCTGAGCGAACAGGATTCACCAGTCCTGAACCCATGGGACAAAAAGTATAACCGTCAATTCCATTTACCAGATCCAGAAGCAGCTCAATATCTCCTGAATATCCCAGCCCATTCTCGATACGGTCCAGGATTTCGAAAATTCGCTGAGAGCCTATCCGGCAGGGTGTGCACTTCCCGCAGGATTCGTGTGCAAAGAATTTACTTATCCGGCGAGTAGCTTCGACCATGCAGGTCGTTTCATCCATAACAATAATTGCTCCTGTGCCGAATTCGCTTCCAATCGAACTCAGAGTTTCAAAGGCCATCGGGACCTCAACCTGATCAGCGGGCAACATCGGGGTGGATACCCCGCCGGGAATAACAGCCTTCAGTTGATGGCCATTAGGGATTCCACCAGCATGTTCATAGATTATTTTGCTCAGGGAAATCCCCATTGGTAATTCATAGTTTCCTGGCCGGTTGACATGACCGCTGACGGAATAAATTTTCGGTCCCCTGCTTTCTACAGTGCCAATACTCGCAAACCATTCTGGACCCCGATCGATAATGTGAGGAACACAAACCAGAGTCTCAATATTCTGGACCAGGGTTGGCAAACCAAACAACCCCGCGCTGGTAGGATAGGGCGGCTTCTGGCGGGGTAACCCGCGCTTTCCCTCCAGCGATTCCAGCATGGCCGTTTCTTCCCCGCAGATATAGGCTCCCGCTCCACGGTGGACAGACATATCCAGATTAAAACCGCTGCCAAGAATATCTTCCCCTAAAAAACCATATTCATAGGCATCCGCGATGGCTTTGATCCAGCGTTTCACACCCAGGAAAAATTCTCCGCGGATGTAGACATAAGCCCGGTTGGCGCCCACTGCATAAGCTGCGATAAGTACACCTTCGATAACCTGGTGAGGATCCTGCTCGACAATTTCTCGGTCTTTAAACGTTCCAGGTTCTCCTTCGTCGGTGTTGACCACGATAATTTTAGGGAGCTCGCTGTCCTGGGGCATAAATTCCCATTTTGTCCCGGCAGGAAAGCCCGCACCGCCGCGGCCGCGCAAACCGGATTGTTTTATCTGCTCGATGATCTCCTCAGGTTTCATTGCCAGCGCTTTCCGGACCGCCTGATAGCCGCCGTGATCCAGGTAGGTAGATATCCGTTCAGAACCAGGGCGGTGGATGTTCCGGGTCAGAACCGGTTGAAAAGCGGCGCTGGATGATGGGTGATTGGTATTCAACACTACTCACCCTCCTGCAAGCTCTTTATCAACTGCTCAATGCTCTCCAGAGTCATGTGTTCATAGAGCAAATCATTGACCCTCAGGGCAGGAGCAGAACCACAAGCAGCGATGCACTGCACTACCTCAAGAGAAAATCTTCCATCTGGAGTTGTTTCCCCGGGCTGAATTCCCAGCAGGTTGGAGAGATGATCGATAATTGGTTCAGCACCCCCTGCAAGATAACAAGACAACCCTTCACAAACCTGAATTTGATATTCCCCCTGCGGTTCCAATTTAAACATAGAGTAAAAACTGGCAGTTGACCGGACCTGACCGGGCAACAAAGTCAACCTTTCGGAAACCCGCTCAATGGCTTCCGAACTGAGCCAACCGAACTGTTCCTGGGCAAGAAAAAGCGCTGCAAGTAGCCTCGCCCGTTGATGTGGATCAACGTTCATTGGAGAAAGCTGGTTCCATTCATTCTCAACCATCCGGTTCTGGTATTATCCCCACCCCTGTTTTCTAGATCCGCCTTGATACTCGAGACCTGCAGCCAAGCGGTAATAGAAACAGGCTGATTATCTTTAGCAATACTTTATCAAAATGATGTGACAAATCTTGTGAGATAATTGTGACAAAGTTGTGACAAAAAAGCAGGATGCCTAATCCTTTATGGGTTAGGCATCCTTTGTGTTAAATAAGGTAATGATATCCTTTGAGAATACCATTGCCAGTATGTATCTTTATTTACACTGCTTCCACATTAACAGCACAAACTTTATATTCCGGAATTTTTGCTACTGGATCAAGGGCAGCGATAGTCAATTCATTTGCAGAGGCTTCCGGGAAATGAAAATTGGCATAAACCATACCTGGTGGTACCCGGTCGGTAATCATCGCTTGCGCTTCAATCGTTCCCCGACGGGAAGAAACTCGCACTCGGCTGCTGCCGTTCAAACCCATTCTTTCTGCATCATCCTCACTAACCTCAATTAGAGCCTCGGGGTAAATTTCTAAAAGCCCTTTAGAGCGGCGGGTCATTTGCCCGCCGTGCCAGTGGTATAACACGCGCCCTGTGCTGAGAATCATTGGATAGTTCTTATCAGGCATCTCTACAGGGGGGATGTGTTCAACAGGAGTAAACTGACCCAATCCGCGGGAAAACTGGCCGACATGCAAAATTGGAGTCCCGGGATGATCCTGATCTTTGATCGGCCACTGTAGGGTTTCACCATTCAACAGACGCTGGAGGCTTACACCGGCATAGATGGGAGTCAGGGCGGCAATTTCATCCAAAATCTCTGCTGTATTCTGATAATCCCAGCCACTGTAGTCTGCTTCACCAACCTGGCGTTTTCCTTCTTTGAGGATTTTCTTTGCCAGTTCTGAGACAATCCACCAATCCGGACGTGCAATACCTGGCGATTCTACCGCTTTGTGAACCAGCTGTACCCGCCGTTCAGTATTCGTAAAGGTGCCGTCTTTTTCAGCAAAACTCGCTCCGGGCAGCAGAATATCCGCATAAGGGGCAGTTTCTGAGGGGAATATTTCCTGCAGGACAACCAGATCACAAGTCTCCAGAGCCTGGCGAATATGGTTTGTATCAGGCTCACTCATGATGGGATCCTCTCCCAGTATATAAATCGCCTTCAGCTTTCCTTCAAATGCTAAGGGCATCATTTCTGTTGCTGTTAATCCTACTTCAAGGGATAGCTGCTCTTCAGTCAGGCCCCAAGCCTTGGCATATTCACTGCGAATCTCTGGACTGGTAACTTTTTGATAACCCGGGTAAACATTGGGCAACCCGCCCAGATCACAGGCGCCCTGAACGTTATTTTGTCCGCGGAGGGGATTTGTCCCACCACCGGGAATGCCCATATTACCCAGCAGCATCTGAAGATTCGCCAGGCTCATTACATTGCCAACCCCGGTAGTGTGCTGGGTGATCCCCATCGCCCATAAGACCGCCGTTGGTTTGTTTTGTGCCAAAATCTCAGCAGCTTGCTGGAGCTCTTCCAGCGGAACACCGGTGATTTCCGAAACTCTCTCTGGAATATATTCGTCAACGACAGCTTTGAAATTATCAAAGCCTTCCGTCCGGTTCTTAATAAAATCTTTATCCTCCCAGCCGTTGGCAAGGATAATATGCATCAATCCATTCACAAGAGCGATGTCTGTACCGGGTTTGTGCCGCAGGTGAAGTGTCGCGAAGTTTGTCAGATCAATCTTTCGAGGATCAGCAACAATCAACTTTGCTCCCCGCTGGCGGACAGCCTGGCGGATGCGCATGCCGATCACAGGGTGATTCTCGGTGGTATTTGTACCAATCACGAAGAACGCCTGGGCGTCATCAGCGATATCATCAATTGAATTTGTCATTGCTCCCGAACCAAATGCGGTGGCCAGACCGACCACAGTAGAAGAGTGTCAAAGCCTGGCACAGTGATCTAAGCTGTTGGTTCCGATCACCTGCCTTGCCAGTTTATTCATCAAATAATTCTCTTCGTTGAGACACTTAGCGGAAGTTAAGAAACCCATGTTCTCAGGACCATGGTCGTCCCTTATCTGGCGCATTTTATCTGCAGTGATCCCCAATACCGTTTCCCAATCCACCTCCACCCACTGCCAGGGATCTCCCTCTACATCGGGTTTGCGTTTTTTCGCAGCTGGTTTCTTTTTGCCATCCAGTAAATATTTCCTTACCCGGGGTTTATCCAGCCGGTCAGGATGGTGGACAAAATCGTAACCAAAACGGCCTTTAACACAAGTCCATCCATGATTGGAAGGACCATCCCAGGCCGAATCCACCTTGATAATCTTGTTGTCCTTAACCTCCAGGATCAATTGGCAGCCGACTCCACAATAGGGACAGGTAGTTTGTATTCGGTCTACCTGCCAGGGACGACCTTTCCCCAGGGAAAGTTTAGGCCACAGCGCGCCCGTTGGACAAACTGCCACACAGCTGCCGCAGAACTCACAGGGACTGTTATCCATTGAGCTGTCAGCGCCAAAACCGATATAGGCGTTGAAACCGCGGTAAAAAACGCTGATGGCTTCCACCCCGTTAATCTCGCTGCAGGCTCTGACGCAGCGGCGGCAGAGAATACATTTGTTGCGATCAACCTGAATAAACGGGTTGGGATCATTAACTGAATAATGATGTTTGGTCCCTTCGTAACGGTCTTCCGAAACATCATATTCATAGGCCAGATCCTGAAGCAAACAATCCCCGGCTGCTTCACAGGTCATGCAATCCAGCGGGTGATCAGATATCAACAATTCCAGATTAAACTTCCGAGCTGCTCTAATCCTGGGTGTGTTGGTAGAGACTTCCATGCCCTCAGAGATCGGGTAGGTACAGGCAGGATGCAATGCACGTTGCCCCTCAATTTCCACCAGGCAGATACGGCAAGCCCCCTCTGGAGGTAAAGCAGGGTGATCACACAGGATTGGAATATATATTTCTTCCTGGCGGGCTGCTTGCAGGATTGTAATTCCTGTTTCAGCCTGGATTTCCTTTCCATCAATGGTAAAGTTTACTTTTCCCATGATTTGGACATCTCCTTCCGTTATGCCGGCTCTTCCAGCGTCAGTTCAGGTTTTCGTTTTATTGGGATAGCGTCCAGATTGCAAACATCGTAGCAAGCCCCGCATTGAATACATAGCGCCTGGTCAATAACATGGGGGGCTTTCTTCTCCCCTGTAATAGCATCCACCGGGCAGGGCTTCACACATAAACCGCATCCGACGCACAACTCGGGATCAATCTCGTAAGTGAACATACCCGCGCAGACACCAGCCTCACAGAATTTTTCATTAATGTGAGCTTCATATTCTGCCCGGAAAAACCTCAGGGAAGATATCACCGGACCAGGGGTGAGCTGTCCCAGGGCACACAGGGATCCTTCTCTCATGTATTCGGAAATCCGTTCAATTTCATCCAAATCTTCTGGTTCGCCTTCTCCGTCAGTAATGCGGGTGAGAACTTCCAGAAGACGCTGTCCGCCTATCCGGCAAGGGACGCATTTTCCACAGGATTCTGCAGAGGCAAAGGTCAGGAAATAGCGGGCAAATTCAACCATACAGGTTTCCTGGTCCACAACAATCATGCCGCCCGACCCCATTGTGGCGCCGGCTTCGGTCAGGGAATCAAAATCTACCGGTGTGTCCAGCGCTTCCAGGGGCAGACATCCGCCTAATGGTCCTCCAGTCTGAACCGCCTTAAATTGTTTCTTGTCGGGGATGCCTCCACCAATATCGTAGATAATCTCCCGCAAGGTAATGCCCATGGGCACTTCAACCAGTCCGGTGTGTTCAATCTTTCCGGTCAGCGCAAAAACAGCGGTTCCGGTAGATTTTTTTGTGCCGATACTGTTAAACCAATCCGCGCCATTTAGCATAATCTGGCTGGTAATGGCAAATGATTTTACATTATTCACATTGGTTGGTTTACCCCACAGCCCGGAGACGGCTGGATAGGGAGGCCGGGGCCGAGGCTCTCCGCGTTTTCCCTCAATCGACGCAATTAACGCGGTCTCTTCACCACATACAAACGCGCCGGCACCCTCTTTGATCTTGAGGTTAAAAGAATAACCAGAGCCAAGAATGTTTTCGCCAAGCAAGCCCAGTTCACTGGCCTGCTCAATCGCAATTTTCAGGCGTTCAATTGCCAGGGGGTATTCAGCCCGGCAGTAAATGTAACCTTCCGGAGCCCCGATGGCATAGCCGGCAATGATCATGCCTTCTAAAAGGGCATGCGGATCCCCTTCAAGAACAGAGCGGTCCATAAACGCACCGGGGTCTCCTTCATCAGCGTTGCAGATTATATATTTTGGATACCCTTTTGCTCTCATACAGAATTCCCATTTCATGCCGGTTAGGAATCCTGCTCCACCCCTTCCGCGCAGGCCGGAGTCTTTGAGTTCCTCAATCACATCTATCTGTTCCATCTCAAAAAGTGCCTTTGAAAGACCTTCATAACCGCCTGATGCCAAATAATCTTCTATACTCTCCGGGTCAATAATCCCGCAATTCCTCAATGCGATACGGACCTGCTTATTGTAAAAGGGAAGTTCATCATAGGCAGGGATCTCTTTAATAGATTTTCCATTCCCTGAGGGGAGTTGCCCGTAGATCCAGCGTTTATTGTATTCTCCCTGGATCAGATGCTTTTCGATAATTTTCCCCACCATTTTGGGCTTTACTTTTGTATAGGTAATGCGGGGGAGACCAGGCAGATGGATATCAAACAGCGGTTCGTTATCGCACATGCCGATACAGACAACACATATCACTTCTGCTTCAATCTTGTGTTTTTTCAGTTCTGAAT
>CBDVDO010000091.1:0-6641 GCA_965372765.1 uncultured Anaerolineales bacterium | reverse complement strand
CCCCCCCGCCCCCCCGCCCCCCCCCGGGCCCCCGCCCCCCACGGGCCCACAGGGAGACTTTGAGTTCACTGTCATCGCGAGGAGCTTTACGACGAAGCGATCTCCTGATTACTACGGGAGATTGCTTCGCAATGCTCGCAATGACAGGTAATTCATATCAGGCATCCTGAGTTAAATCGAAGGGCCGGGTGGTTAATGGATGCGTCGTAATTGTCTCTAGATTATCATCCTGGCCGTTTGCCCGTTTTATGGATCCTTCCCCCTCGACTTCGCTCGGGGTCAGGATGACAAAATGGGGGATGAGTCCCTCTTCAGAGGGACTTAGGTAACCTAGCCCGCGAATTTGAAGCCTGTCCTGAGTGGACATCGAGTACTTCGCTCCGCTCTGCATAAACTCCGCCGAGATGGAAATCGAAGGGCCGGGCGAGAGTGCAAAGCAGGAGATTGCCGCGCTCCCCTTCGACTACCACTTTGCTCTCGCAAAGTGTCCGCTCTGGGAGTTTTTAACAAAGCGCTCCCCTTTACCTAATACCACCACTACTAGGGGACAAATGAACAGAAACCCATAGATATGGGGGTGTTTTCCGGGGATCGGCACAGATCTTGCACTAAAGGTTTACAGGCAGGTATTAAAAGGGATGTTTATCAATCACAGAAACCTGCGGAAAGGCAGCGCGGAGATGAAAACTAAATCCGAAAAACAAACTAAATTTTTCTGGTGCCCGGTCTGCATGGTGCATACTTACCACCATAAAGCCAGCGGGGAGTGGGAGTGCGCAAACGAAGACCACCAGATCTTCCTGCGTTTAAGAAAAGATCCCTGGATTGAAGAGTACCGTGCTTCCAGGGCCTCTGCGCCAGCGCTGGCGGGTAAAATTAGTTAAAGGATTTTTTGGATATTCGCCGCCAAATTTCCTCGATTGATCACGTTTTATCCATCACCTGGTTTCTTTGAAAGAGCATTTGAGGTGTGACATGGATCCAGAAAGTCATCGGAAATCTCAAAGAATAAATATCTTGATCAATGAATCCTTGAATGAGCAACTTTCCCGGGCGGCTAAATGTAGTGGGGTCACAAAATCAGCCTTTGTCCGGGTTGCCCTGGAAAGGGAATTCGCCCGGGATAAACAGCTCGAATTGGAATGTGTAGTTCACGATCTTGCCCGTCTTTATGAAGCTTCTCAGGAATTAACTGCCTTCACTGCTCTCGATGGAGAGGATTTTTTATTATTTGGTAACGAGGTGAAGAAAGTCTCCCCCTGACTCTGATCGTGTAGGATTAACCGGCAGAATATATCAATCCCAGTAGTAGTATCCGCAGTAAAAATTTTCCTTCCCAATTTTCACGTACCAGGAGCCCCACTCATCTTCCTTCAGCTGAACGTCTTCCCATAAATGGGAGTTTTCGAGCAGGGCTTTTTCCGCCCTATATGATGGGATCAGGAAACCCTGCCATTTTTGTGGGGTATCTTCCAATTCAAAAGCCCGGCAGGCCAGAATGGCGGCAATTTCCTGGCTTTCCTGTTCCGTGAAGGCTGAACTTTCAGCTAGCTGGATCAGGTCTGGGATAGCATCGTTGGAGAGGGTCCTAAGATAATTGGTATCCAGATAAGCATCTTCTGTTTTTAACCGCTGAATGTTTTGGCGGGTGATTAAGCCATCCACGTTTATCACACTCATGGTCAGCACAAATCCCGCCACCGCAGCCAGAGATGCAAGGGTAAAGTAGCGCCAGCCCTGGAATATTTCCAGGATCAAGATCGCCAGGAACAGAACCCCAATCCACAACATACACAAGTGGGAGTAAGTCCGCAGTCGGGTGAAACCATAAGCAGCTTCATACAGGGTCAGCCGCTGTAATGAAGAAATCAGGATCACACCGATGGACCCGGTCAGCGTCCCGGCCAGGACAGAAAAAGTTATCCGGTCCCGCTTCTTTTCCCGTTTTGTGATTGCACTTAAAACCATAAACAAAAACAGGGAGAAAAATGCCACTGCCAGCAGCTCCCCAAAACCGCGCCGGGCATATTCGGAATAGGTGTATCCCTCCAGGGAGATGTTCTTTTCTCCCCCGAAGAAATACCTGAGCTGAATGGTGACAAAGGAGATAAAGAGCAGGTTTACGCTGCCCAGGATGATGGTGGTTTCAATGAAGCCCAGGAAACGGGGAGGCCAGGGTTTGTCTATTCCGACCAGCGTTTCCTCTTCACTTTTAAAGAGAGCGTGTAAAAGCACCCCCCCGGTCAAGAGAGTCCAGATGCTGATAAAGACCAGGCGCAGGATGTATTCCGGCAGCTTTTCTATCTTCAGCAGCTCAATGATATCTTGCAGCCATTTGGAAAAGATAGGGTCCGCTTCTGCCAGCAGGGAAGCCAACAGGGCCACGACCGGCAGCGCCAGCAGGATACCCCGAATATAAGGCAGGCTCTTTTTCCAGCCTGCCCGTTTGGGGTTTTCCTCCCCGCTATCTTCCCCTTCTTCCTTCTTGGTGGTGAGGGATTTAAACGGCAGCTCAATCGAACTCACAAACAAACGGAAACCGCCGACAATATAGTCGCTCAGGCTGTAGGCAAACCAGTGGCCGCCCCGGAAGGACAGCAGGAATAATCCCAGGAATCCGATGGTCATTAAGTGATTCAGTGTCCTGGTAAAGGGTTCTTCCCGTAAAAACCCCAGGGAACCAAAGATAAGAATCAGGCCGATCAACGGCAGGCTTTTAGTAACCGGGGGTTTTTCCTCCAGGCGGGAAAGGATAACCAATCCGGCTAACAACAGGACGACCTGGATAAAAAAGGATACCCCCAGTGGTTTGCCCCAGTACAGCAGGTCAAAACTCCAGCCGATAATCAGGGCGGTATACCAGAGAGCGGATTTGTTCTTAACCATACCCAACTCCTTTATTCTAAAACTGGTTAGTTGAAAGGGAAAAAGTGATAAGTTCTTAGAAACGAACCATTGAGATAAGCATGGAAAGTACGATCAGGATTCCGATAACACTCATAACAATTCGTTGTAATCGCAGTTGGCGTTTATTGCGGGACATAAGGCTCCTTAAGGGCTGTTGATATTTTCAAGTGAGGCTCATTTTAGCATGACCGGGCTGTTATTCCAAATGCTTCTTGATGGAATGAGGCTCATTTTAGCACGGCCGGGCTGTTATTCCAAATGCTTTTTGATGGAGTGAGGCTCATTTTAGCACGGCCGGGCTGTTATTCCAAATGCTTTTTTATAGATTGAGCGATTTTGAGAGTTATTTTTGGAGTTTGAGAGAGTTCTTCCACGCTCGCTTGCCGGATGTTCTGAATCGTGTGGAATTTCTTAAGCAATTCCCGCCGGCGGGCAGGACCGATCCCGGGTATTTTTTCCAGGCTGGACTGCAATCCCTGGCGGGAACGGCGTTTGCGGTGGGCAGAAATGGCAAAGCGGTGCGCTTCATCCCGAGACCGCTGCAGCAGCTGTAATCCGGGGGAATTTTTTTCAAAACTCACCGGATAGTCTTCATCGGGAAGATAGACTTCTTCATAACGTTTTGCCAGGCCGGCAACCGGAATGGTATCCAGCAGATCAAATTCCCGCAGCACTTCCACGGCCCGGTTAAGCTGTCCTTTGCCGCCGTCTATCAACACCAGGTCTGGCAGGGATGAAAAGGAGGAATCTGGTTTTTCCCCCGGCTTCCCCCTTTCTTCCCCGGAGAGGGCCAGCCGCTGAAATCGCCGCCGCAGGACTTCTTCCATGCTGGCATAATCATCAGGTCCTTGCACAGACCGGATATTAAAATGGCGGTAGTGGCTGTTTTCTGGACGCCCGTTGAGGAAAACCACCATGCTTCCCACCAGGGCAGTTCCCCCGATATTGGAGATGTCATAACATTCGATCCGCATGGGGGGAGAAGTCAATTTCAGTTGATTCTGCAGGTCGTCCAGCGCGCCTTCAGCCCGTTCCTGTTCGGAATTTTCACGGGTCTTAAGAGCAGTTAACATAGCTGCCGCATTCTCTGTTGCCATATCGACTAGTTTTTTCTTTCCAGCCCTCCTGGGAACGATTAACTCCACTTTTTTTCCGCCCCGCTGGCTCTTTAACCACTGGCGTATGATCCTGGCTTCTTCCACTTCCCGGGGTAAAAGGATTTCGGGAGGAATGGTCGGCGCCTGGTCGTAAAATTGTTTGATGGCTTCTGAAAGCAGATCCTGATCGGCGGTTTGATCGGTATTTTCAACCAGGAAGTATTCCCGGCCAGTTAGTTTTCCGCCCCGGATGAAAAACACCTGCACACAGGCGGTGTTATCCAGGCTGGCCATGGCAATCACATCAGAATCGGTATATTTGGTGGAGATTATCCGCTGCTTCTCAACGATTTTCTGGATCGCATCCAGCTGGTCCCGGATCTGGGCTGCCCTTTCATAGTTCATATCTGAAGAGGCTTGTTTCATCTCTTCCTCAAGCTTTGACACAATAGACTCAGTCCGGCCGTTGAGAAAAGCCCCCAATTCTTTGATCATGTTCCGGTAATCTTCCTGGTTGATCCTGCCTATGCAGGGCGCGGTACAAAGTTGAATGTCGTAATATAGACATGCCCGCTGATCTTCACCAGTAATGGTCCGGCTGCAGGTCAGGTAGGGAAATATCCGGCGCAGTAAATCCAGGGTCTGGTTGACTGCCCAGGTGTTAATATAGGGACCGTAATACCGGGATCCGTCTTTTTCAACCTTACGGGTTACCGTCACTTTAGGAAATGGATCCGCCCAATGGATTTTAATGTAGGGGTAGCGTTTGTCATCCTTGAGCTGGACGTTATAATAAGGCTGGTATTCCTTGATCAGATTCATTTCCAGGATCAGGGCTTCCAATTCAGAAGCAACGATGATCCATTCAATATCTCTGATGTTATTTACCAGTTGACTCGTCCGGGGATTTTTACCCGCGCTGGCGTGGAAATAGGAACGCACCCGGTGGCGGAGATTTATTGCCTTTCCCACATAAATCACCTTTCCCTGGTCATTCTTCATCAGGTAGCAGCCAGGTTCTTGGGGGACTGATTTCAGGATGTCCTGGATGTGTTCAGAGATCTCCATAACAAAAAAATTGTATCACAAGCAGGGTCAGCTCCTGCCGGGATACCCTTATAGCTGATGATGGAACTTACCCTGAGTATTCCCGCCTCTGCCCGACGCTAAGGAGGACTATCCTTTTCCGGGATGCCATCCGAAACTTGTCCCCAGGCCGGGTTCCCTTTATACTATGGCTATGATTTCAGCACCGGAACTACCAGGTTTTTCCCGTTTTTGGTCTGTCTCGGAGGTAAATATTTACCTGAAGACCCTGATGGAGGCTGACAGCAACCTGCAGGATCTCTGGGTGGAAGGGGAAATCTCCAATCTCGCCCGACCTGCTTCGGGTCACCTGTATTTCACCCTTAAGGATCAGAATTCTTCTTTGCGCTGTGTGATGTGGAAAAATCACGCTGCGGCGGTGGGTACGCTGCTGCAGGAAGGCGCAGCCGTGGAAGCTCACGGCAATCTCAACGTGTATGAACAACGGGGGCAGTACCAGCTGTACATCGATTTCCTCAGGCCCCGGGGAGAGGGAAAACTCTTCCAGGAGTACCAGCGGCTGAAAGCCCAGCTGGAAGGGGAGGGGTTGTTTGATCCAGGGCGGAAGAAGACGCTGCCCGCCTGGCCAACCCGGATTGGTATTGTGACCTCGGCAACCGGAGCTGCCTTCCAGGACATGAAGGATACATTAAAACGCCGCTACCCATTGGTCAAGATCTTGTTGGCGCCGACCTCAGTGCAAGGGGAAAATGCCCCAGCGGAGATTGTCGCTGCTTTAAATAGGCTCTATGCCCTTAAACCGGATTTGATTTTAATCGGACGGGGTGGGGGATCAATTGAAGATTTGTGGGCTTTTAATGATGAGCGGGTTGCACGGGCCATATTTGAATCTCCAGTTCCGGTGATCAGCGGAGTGGGGCATGAAACCGATTTTACGATATCTGATTTTGTGGCTGATCTGCGCGCGCCAACGCCAACGGCAGCAGCGGAACTTGCGGTGCCGGACCAGGGAGAGCTACGAATAGGTGTCGCCGAATTTGAATCCAGGATATTAAGATCAGCCCAGAGAATCTTTTCTGAACAGCGCTGGAAATTGGAAAATTTAGCGGGACAGATTACCCGCCTTTCACCGCTGGGGGAAATCAACAGCGGCCGGCAGCGGCTGGATGAATTATCCAGTCGGTTGGAAAGAGCGGGGGCAGGGTATTTGAAAGAGGCACGGGGGAAATGTAATTCTTTACAGGCCAGGTTATCCGCCCTTAACCCGGAATCAATCTTAAAACGCGGATATGCGGTCCTGACCGCTGACGATGGATCCACGGTATATCAAGTGGGGCAAGTCAGCTCCGGTGAACATTTACAGGTCCGGGTGAGCGACGGCGAATTTGAAGTGAATGTGAAGTAAAGTGGATTTACGGATCGGACTGTTCCAAAAACAATTGGCACAGACCGATGGGTTCAAAGCAATCCCTCATTTTGTCATCCTGAGCTTGCGAAGGATCCATACTGAGATCAGAATCAACTGATACCTTAGCTATTTTATAATCGGTTTTGGGTATTTCTGCTTATTATGGATTCCTCGTTGCACTC
>CBDVDO010000090.1:0-6662 GCA_965372765.1 uncultured Anaerolineales bacterium | reverse complement strand
ATAATTAAATCCCGGGCACCGATGGCTACCACCATTCTGGGATTATCCTCTGTAAATACCAATACGCCGGATGTATCCAGGGAAATGTGCTCACCTCCTTGAAAAATATTGCCGTCCGCATCAGCTGGTAATACATCGAAGAGGGCTTCCCAACTGCCCACATCATTCCATTCTAAACCGGCGGCAGGAATGACTGCCACCTTGCCAGCATTTTCCATAATGCCGAAATCTATTGTTTCCGGCTTGATATCAGGCCATACTTTCCGGATCACGTTATCCTGGTCAGGGGTTCCCCAGGCTTCCGTAATGACTTTAAGTTGAGAAGAAAGCCCACTCATCTGGCGAGAGATTTCATTAAGTATGACCTCTGTTCGCCAGAAAAACATTCCTGAATTCCAGGCATACTCCCCGCTGGAAAGCATTCGTTCCGCTTCCGGGAGATCTGGCTTTTCGGTGAATTCCCGGACTTGGAAGACATCCAAATTCTGGTACTTACCAACTAAATCGCCCCGCCGGGTATATCCGTACCCGGTTGCGGGATATGTAGGCGTCACTCCCAGCGTGACCAAATAACCCTCTCCTGCAACCTGGTATGCGGAGGTTAGTATCTGCTGGAAAAGCTTTAAATTACCAATAATATGGTCAGCTGTCAAGACCGCCATGACAGCATCAGGGTCCCTTTTCCCCAGAACAGCTGCTGCGTAACCCACCACTGATGCCGTTCCTCTTGGCATCGTTTCCAGCAAAAAGTTTTCTGCAGGAATTTCCGGACACTGATTTTTTAGCTCCGCGGCCTGTTCTTCCACAGTGACTACATAAATACGGTCTGAAGAAAAGACTCCCTGCAAGCGATCCACAGCAACCTGGAACAATGATCGTTCCTGACCAATCGCAAGCATTTGTTTGGGACGGCTCTTGCGTGAAAGAGGCCAGAGTCTGGTTCCTCCCCCGCCAGCCATGATAACTGCATAATAATTTTCGTACATGTTATCTTCCTTCCCTATCCTGATTCAACTTTATATGATACCCGGCATTCAATTCTTGGACTGCTACATATTTCATCCCGAACGTTTTACGCACCATTCCTTTTAATTCCATCAGGGCCAAAGTTGATGTTACTTCTTCAATCGGTAAATTAACCTGAGAGCAAATCTCATCAACATGAAGTGGTTCTTCACCCACTGCCTGGTACAGGACAGCTTCTTTTGGATCGCTCGGCAGGGCTTTCCTGATCACTCTCTGTTCCGCAACCAGGGTCATATTCAATAAATCCAGCACATCCTGCGGATCCAGCAGAGGGTGCGCGCCCTGTTTAATCAACAAGTTAGTGCCTTTGCTCATTGGCGCAGATATTTTACCCGGAACAGCAAACACTTCTTTTCCCTGTTCAGCTGCATAGTTGGCGGTAATCAGCGCCCCGCTTCTTTCGCCCGCTTCAATCACGATCACAAATTTTGACAAACCAGAAATAATTCTGTTTCTAGGCGGGAAGTTCGAACCATCCGGGGGCGTTCCAAGCGGGTAATCACTAATCAGCGCGCCCTCTTTTGATATCTCTTCTGCCAGAGCGCGGTGCTCCGGAGGATAAAGAATATCCAATCCACTTCCCAGAACCGCAATTGTCCTTCCTCCGGCATCTATTGCAGCCCTATGGGCAATCCCGTCTATACCCCGGGCTAAACCGCTGATGATTGTAATCCCATTTCGTGCCAATGTGTGAGAAATATTTTCAGCGACCTGCCGTCCATAAGAGCTGTATCGTCTTGTACCTACAATTGCGACAGCCCAGGCATCCTCTGCAATTATTTGTCCTTTAATATAAAGGACAAATGGAGACTGTACAATATGCCGCAGTCTATCAGGATATGCTGGATCATCCCAGGTAAGAACCTGTATACCCTGGATCCGGAGCTTCTGTTCCAACTCATCCAGCGAAACCCGGTTTCGGATTTCGCTAATCCGCTTCACCAGATTATCATTTAAACCTGCAGCCTGCAGATGATAAGATCTTGCCTCCCAGGCTGCTTGGATATCTCCGAAATATTGTAATAGCTTTTCCAGGCGAACCGGGCCTATTCCTTTTACAAGGTTAAATCCAACCCAATACTTGGTATAGTCTTTCATATCTAACCCCCATTTTCTTCCTGTCCGAGTATCTTTTACCCGAGCCGGGCAAAGAATACCATAAAATTTTCGCTTATGTCAAGTGAGATTTCCGGGAGGAATATTTTCATTAATCATCCGGTGCAGCTAAGTTGAAGTCTGATAACCTGCAAATTTCACTGGATTTTCCCCCATAAACTCCCCCTTCTTTCCTTATTACTAGTCCAATAAACCGGGGATGATATGAACCAGGATTTTTCTCTCTTCATGATTGATATCCAGGACAACCTGATCAATAGCCGGAATCAGAATATCCTTTCCCTCAGCTGGTTCAATCAAGTAGACATCATTAGCTCCCGTGACAATGATCTCCTTAAGCCTGCCTAATACCAAACCCTGGTCTGTAATGACTTCCATACCCAACAGTTGGTGAATATAAAAATCCCCCCTGGGTAATTCAGGAACATCATCTGCTTTCATATATACCATAATATTCCGAAAGATCTCCACGGCGGTGCGGTCGGGGAGTTCTACCAGGGCCACCAGCATATCATCTCCATGCCAGCGAATATTATTAACAACGTATGGTTGATGCTGCTCCCCGACAAATATCCTCTGTCCCGGCTTTACCAATTCGGGGAAATCTGTCAAGACAGTCATCACAATCTCCCCCCGGATCCCGTGCGGGCGTCGAAACTTGCCTATAATTACAAACACAGGTTCATCTTTGGGAGACGAACCTGTGTTGTTATTCAAGTTATTATCTGAATTCATTGTGGTTCTACGATATCGAGATTCACTCTTTTACCGATTCCGGATGCCGGCACATTCAACAGCGTGCGGATCGCATTGGCAACCCGGCCATTTTTCCCGATCACCCGGCCCATATCTTCCTGTGCTACTTCAAGCTGGAAACTAATACTTTCCCGGCGGCGCTGGTGGGTCACTTTTACCTGCGTGGGATCCTCCACAAGCGACCGGGCAATATAGGTTATTAAATCTATCAATTTATTCCTCCGCAGATTCCAGAAGAGAGAAATAACCTGAAAATTCAGGTTATTTCTTAATCAGTTTGGAAATATCCGATTTTAAGATTGCCCCGTCTTTTCCAGTACCTTTCACAGTAGACAGGTCAATTCCATTTTCCTCTGCCAATTTCCTGGCAGCCTCGGTGATCTTTAGCTCAATATCTGCTTCCACAGCTTCTTCAACCGGGGCTTCTTCTACCTCAACTTGCTCTTCTTCCACTTCCACTTCTACTTCTTCTTCAACTTCAGCTTGAGGTTCCTCGTCAGTAACAGCAACTTCCGCGTCTGCGACTTCCTCAACCGGAGGTTCCGCTTCTGCTTCCGTATCAGGGACATCCGCTTCCGCGTCGGCATCTGCTTCCCCGTCTGGGACATCAGCTTCGGTTTCCGCATCAGGGACATCAGCTTCGGTTTCCGCATCAGGGACATCAGCTTCGGTTTCCGCACCAGGGACATCGGCTTCCGCGTCAACGGCGACTTCTTCAACAGGTTCCTCTTTCTTCTTGGGAGAACCTACTTTAACGAGGTCATCCCTGCGGGTGCGGGGATCAACATTGCGGTCTTTTTCAACCTGTTTTCCTTCAGCAACCAGTACTTCGATGTCTTCACCATCTTTATAACGTTGATAGCGCTCCATCAAACCCACAACCCTGAAAATTTGCAGGACTGCATCGGATGGCTGGGCGCCGACACTCAGCCAGTAATAAATCCGGTCTTCTTTAGTCCGGATAGTCGAGGGCTCAGTCCGTGGATTGTAATCACCAAGGATCTCAATAAATCTGCCATCACGGGGGCTTTCTCTATTCGCAGCCACAATACGATGTGTAGGCTGTCCTTTTCCTCCGGCACGGCGTAAACGAATTCGAACCATAACTTGTACTCCTTAATCTTTTATTCCTGCTTCATTCCGCTGCAGCGATTCCACAGCGGTGACTATTATACACCATAACTCTCATTGTTAAGAAAAACGCGGCATATTTCCCAACCCTGATTTTTTTAACTGCTTAAACAACTTTTGCGCATCCCGGTATTGCTTCACCAGCTGATTTACATCATACACCTGGGTCCCTGATCCAGCTGCTATCCGTTTTCGCCGGCTGGCATTGAGGATTTTGGGATTTTGCCTTTCTGCCGGAGTCATGGATTGAATGACTGCCTGGCTTGTCCTCACTTTCTTTTCAGCTTCCTGAGGGTCAATGGATTGGGACATTTTACCAAATTCTCCCGGCAACATACCCATTAATTTACCAATTGGTCCCATCTTCATAACCTGGGATATCTGTTTGGAAAAATCTTCCAGAGTAAATTCCCCGGATAACAACCTTTCAGTCTGCTGCCGGGCAGTTTCTTCATCAATCGTTTCTTCAGCCCGCTCAATTAAACCAATCACATCGCCCATACCCAGGATCCGGGACGCCAACCTGGCTGGGTCATAAGTCTCGAGAGCTTCAAGTCCCTCACCTGTTCCCAGGAATTTGATCGGTATACCAGTCACTGACCGGATTGAAATTGCGGCACCTCCGCGGGCATCTCCATCCATTTTGCTCATGATAAGGCCCGTTATTGGCGCTGCTTCAATAAATCCTTCAGCAACGTTTACCGATTCCTGTCCAATCATCGAATCCACAACCAGCAGAATTTCATCCGGGCTGCATGCTTCCTGGACTGCCCCCAGCTCTTCCATTAAATCCCCATCGATTTGGGATCTTCCTGCTGTATCGAGAATTACAACTGTGCTGTCAGAAAGTTGGGCTTGCCGCAGGGCTTCCTTTGCCAATTGAGGTGGCTGGAGGGACTGATCAGAAAAGACGGGAATGGAAAGTTGGTCGCCAAGGCTTTGCAGCTGATCCACTGCGGCCGGACGATAAGGGTCAGCCGCAATCAACAGTACTTTTTCACCCTGCTTTTTTAGTAAACGGGCAATCTTTCCCGCTGCAGTAGTTTTTCCCGATCCCTGCAGCCCGGCCAGCATAATTACCAATGGCCGATTTACAGCTGTTTTGAGGGGCGCGGGTTCTCCCAGGGTCTGGATCAACTCCTCGTGAACGATTTTCACTACCTGTTGACCCGGGTTGAGCGCTTTTGAAACCTCCTGCCCAATGGCGCGTTCTTTCACCCGCGAAACAAAATCACGCACAACACCATACTGGACATCTGCATCAAGCAGCGCCAGCCTGATTTCGCGGGTCGCGATTTCAATATCTTTCTCGGAAAGTTTTCCCTTCCGCTTTAATGAATGAAAGATCTCATCCAGGCGTTTCGTTAACTGATCAAACATAAATTTCCGGTCCTGCAAATAGCATAAAAACAGCGGATGACAGGTCCAACAACGGAGCCATCCGCGGAGGAACATTTTAGCGTGCGGGGTAAGATGAGTCAAGGGATGAGGGCTTAAACTACATTGCCTCTCTTTCTCAGCTATGGTAAAATCTTCCCGCTCGGAGAACCTTTAATCGGGAGGGATGGCCGAGTGGACGAAGGCGGCTGTCTTGAAAACAGCTGTGGGTGTTAAAGCCCACCGGGGGTTCGAATCCCTCTCCCTCCGCTTTTCAAGATTCCCCCGGGGAGGTGCCAGAGTGGTTGATTGGGGCTGCCTGCTAAGCAGTTGTCGGGCTATTGTTCGACCGTGGGTTCGAATCCCACCCTCCCCGCCATGTACATTTGCCCTCGTAGCTCAGTGGATAGAGCACTTGCTTGCGGAGTAAGGGGTCGCGTGTTCGAATCACGCCGAGGGTGCTTTGAAATACGAGCGGATAAATCCGCTTTTTTTGTTAAGGATACTAAATTATTATGACCGAACTGCAAATCTTATTAACCAACGATGATGGAATTCAATCCCCGGGCCTGTGGGCTGCCGCAGAAGCCCTGGATGAGCTTGGTTTTGTCACCGTGGTTGCTCCCAGAGAACAGGCATCTGGCACCAGCCGCAGCATGCCGGGTATTTATGACAATCAAGTCCACCAGGAAAAACTTGAGGTTAACGGCAAGGACTGGACTGTTCATGCAGTTGGAGGAACCCCGGCAATGGCAGTTCTCTACGGGATTCATGTTCTCATTCCCCAAAAACCAGATTTGATCGTTTCGGGAATCAACTATGGACTCAATGTTGGCAGTGGTGTGACTATCTCTGGAACCGTTGGCGCTGCTTTGGAAGGCGCCTCTGCGGGCATTCCATCCCTGGCGATATCCCTGGAAACGGATACAAAAGATCACTCTTCCTACTCAAGGGAAGTGGATTTCAAGACTTCAGGTCATTTTACAACCCTCTTCTCACAGATACTGCTGTCAAAAAAAATGCCCCCGGATGTGCATCTGCTTAAGGTAGAAATCCCAGCGGATGCAACAGGAAATACACCCTGGCACACTACCAGCCTTTCCATGCTGCGTTTTTATGAACCCGTTCCGCCAGAAAAAAACCTGGATTCAAATGGGGAGGGAATCGGATATGGTATCGCCCCGGATTGGGATCAATCCCCAGCCGGAACAGATTCCCATTCTGTGATCAATAAAAAAGAAATCTCTGTAACCCCG